>NZ_LBHW02000027.1:0-79659 GCF_001005835.2 Achromobacter sp. LC458 | reverse complement strand
ACTGGCTCAATGCCCTGGCGGTGGTGTTGATGGTCATGAGCGGATGGCGCATTTATAACGCCGCCCCGTTCTTTGACTTTGCCTTTCCCAACAACATCACCCTGGGCGGCTGGCTGGGCGGCGCGCTGCAATGGCACTTTGCCGGCATGTGGCTGCTGTTTTTCAACGGGCTGCTGTACCTGACGCTGAACCTGGCCACCGGCCGGTTGCGGCGCAAATTCTTCCCCGTCAGCCCGCGCGGCGTCGCCACGGACCTGAACGCGGCCTTGCACGGCAAGCTGTCCCACGGCGACCTGCGCCACTACAACCAGGTGCAAAAGCTGGCCTACCTGTTCGTCATCGTCGATATCGCCGTGCTGGTCTTGTCCGGCCTGGTGCTGTGGAAGTCCGTGCAGTTCAGCATGCTGCGCGACTTGATGGGCGGCTATGAATTCGCGCGCCGCATCCACTTTGTCGCCATGGCCCTGCTGGTGGCGTTCGTGGCGGTGCATCTGGTGATGGTGGCGCTGGTGCCCCGTAGTCTGATCGCCATGATCCGCGGCAAATAAGGAGCCCGACATGAGCCAAAAGAAACGCTTGTCGCTGCTGGGCCTGGACGGCGCGGCCATTCTGAAAGAAGCCAGGAACCTGCTTGCCCGGCGCGTCGAGCAGCCGTCGCGCCGCGCCTTCCTGCGCAACAGCCTGACGCTGGGTGGCGTGGCGATGCTGTCCGGGTGTTCGCTGTCGGACGACGAAAACGTGGAAAAGGCGCTGACATCGGTGTCGCGCTTCAACGACCGCGTGCAAGGCTGGCTGTTCGACCCGAACAAGCTGGCGCCCACCTATCCGGAATCCATGATTACCCGGCCGTTTCCCTTCAACGCGTACTACGGCATCGACGAAGTGCGCCACGTGCAAGAGGAATCGTACCGCCTGGAAGTGACCGGCATGGTGGCCGACAAGCGCCAATGGCGCCTGGAAGAACTGCGCGCCATGGCGCAGGTGGACCAGGTAACGCGCCACATTTGCGTGGAAGGCTGGAGCGCCATCGGCAAATGGGGCGGCGTGCCCTTCTCAACCTTTCTGAAACGTGTCGGCGCGGACCTGACGGCCAAGTACGTCGGCTTCAAATGCGCGGACGACTACTACACCAGCATCGACATGCCCACGGCGCTGCACCCGCAGACCATCCTGGCGCTGACCTATGACGGCAAGACGTTGCCCCCCGAGTACGGCTTCCCCATGAAGCTGCGCATGCCTACCAAGCTTGGCTACAAGAACCCCAAGCATATACAGGCCATTTTCGTCACCAACACCTACCCAGGCGGTTACTGGGAGGACCAGGGCTACAACTGGTTCGGCGGAAGCTAGGTGAAATTCCTGTCTTACCCCCTCCATCAAAGGAACGCATCATGAAGAAAATCACCACCGCCGCTTTCTCCCTGTGCCTGGCATTTGGCGCCGTCGCCGCGCACGCCGCCGACACCATGGGCAAGGACAGCATGAGCAAAGACGGCATGAGCAAGAGCTCGATGTCCAAAGACGGCATGGCCAAGGATGGGATGTCGAAGGATGGCATGGCGAAGGACGGCATGGCCAAGGATGGCATGGCGAAAGACGGCATGGCCAAGGACGGCATGGCGAAAGACGGGATGTCCAAGGATGGCATGGCCAAGGACGGCATGGCGAAAGACGGCATGGCCAAGGATGGCATGTCGCACGACGGCATGAAGAAGGATTCGATGTCCAAGGACGGAATGAGCAAGTAAGCGCAGCAAGCCGCACGCGCGCGGGCCGCCCGATTGGCCCGCGCCCGGCATGCCGCATTGTTGACGGAGCCACGCCATGACTTTGAACCGCAGACACTTCCTGACGCTGGGCGGCGCCGCCGCGCTTGCCGCGGGTCTGGCCCCCTGGCTGACCCCGCGTAACGCCTCGGCCGGCACCGCCGCCGCTGCCTCCTTTCCCTACGCGTTGACCGACGAGCAATGGCGCGCCCGGTTGACGCCCGCGCAATACCAGGTGTTGCGCCGCGAGGGCACCGAACGCCCCTACACCAGCCCGTTGAACGACGAACACCGCACCGGCACGTTTTCGTGCGCCGGCTGCGAGCAGCACCTGTTCTCGTCCAGCACCAAATTCGACAGCCGCACCGGCTGGCCCAGCTTCTGGCAGCCACTGCCCAACGCCGTGGGCGAAACGCGCGACACCGGCTTCGGCATGGTCCGCACCGCCGTGCATTGCGCCAACTGCGGTGGGCACCTGGGCCACGTCTTTGATGACGGCCCCCGCCCCACCGGCCTGCGGTACTGCATGAACGGGGTCGCCATGACCTTTGCCGCACAGGGCTGAGGCGCCAAGCCGCTACCCCTTTCTTTCAGGAATCCTCTGACCATGAACTTCCAAGCCAAAAAATTCTGCGCCGCGCTTGCCGCCGCGTGCGGCCTGCTGGCAGCGGGCGCGGGTGCGTCCCGCGCCGCTGAAACCGCGTTCATCATCCCCGCCCCGTCTGTCGACGAAGCTCAGGCCGCCGCCGCGCAAGAAAAGGCCGTCATCGCCGGCGGCTGCTTCTGGGGCGTGCAGGCCGTGTTCCAGCATGTCAAAGGCGTCAGCAACGCCGTCTCGGGCTACGCCGGCGGCAAGACCGACACGGCCAACTACGACACCGTCAGCGGCGGCCGCTCGGGCCACGCCGAAGCCGTCGAGATCACCTACGACCCCAAGCAGGTCAGCTACGGGCAACTGCTGCAAATCTACTTTTCCGTCGCCCACGACCCCACGCAACTGAACCGCCAGGGCCCCGACCGTGGCACGCAATATCGTTCCACGGTGTTCCCGGCGAATGACGGGCAGCGCAAGGTGGCCGAAGCCTATATCGCGCAGCTGAACAAGACCGGCGTGTATTCCAAGCCATTGGCCACCACCGTGGAACCGCTGCAAGCGTTCTACCCTGCCGAGGGCTATCACCAGGATTACCTGGTGCGTAATCCGAACAGCATGTACATCGTGATCAACGACGTGCCCAAGGTGGAAAATCTGGCGAAGACGTTCCCGGATAAATATCGCGACAAGCCGGTGCTGGTGGGCGCGAACGGCAAGTAAGCCTGGCCGAAGATCTGAGCGCGGGCGCGCTGCCATGGGTCGGTGGTGGCGCGCGGGCCCGCGTGCATTCTGCGTGCGTCACTCGAAGCCGATTCGCCTGGCGGCATTCTTGAACAGGGCTTGCGTGTCGGGCGTCAGGCGGAACGCGTCCAGGAAATTTGAGATGCCATAGGCGGGATTCGACTGATGAATGAGCGCCACAAACGCCAGCGCCTCGTCCTGCCTGTCTGCCAGCGCCAGGCAGTGCGCGGCGATAGCCAGGATGTGCACGTGAGCGTTGGGACGCATGGCCGCCTTGACCGCCCAGTCGGCGGCCTCGGCGACCCGGCCCAACCGCACCAAAGCCAGCGCGCGAACCGCCAGCATGCCGAACATCAAGGGATCGAAGGGGCTCAGATGGCGCGAATGATCGGCAGAGCCAATCGCCGCCTGCGCGTCGCCGGATTGGCAATGGACAAAACCCAAGGTGTAGTGGCCCAACGCAAAGTTCGGGCTCAGGTCCACGGCGCGCTGCAATTCCGACAATGACGGCTCCTGGCTGCCGCGCAGCCACAGCGCCCGACCCATGGCCCAATGCGCAGCGGGGTCCCGGTCGTCGGCGATCAGGCTCTGGCCGGCCGCTTTGTACGCGAGATCGACCGACGAATTTTGCTCGCCCCAACGTTGGAATGCGTCCTGCCAATGCGTGAACGACAGCCCGGCGTACGCCCGCGAATACGTGGGATCCAGCCGCAGCGCCAACTCGAAGAAATGCCTTGCCCGCGCGTTATCCGCCCGGTTGAACCGGTACATGTGCCACAGGCCGCGATGATGGGCCGACCAGGCGTCCAGCGAATTCGGCGGCGTAAGGATGGCGCGCTCGCGCTCGGCGGATTCAATTTCGATGTCGACCGAGGCGACGATCCGGTTGCCGATGTCGTCCAGCGCCACAAAGGCGTCGTCCATCGGGTGATCGAACGTTTCCGCCCACACGATGCGCGCGGTGCGCGCCTCGACCAGCGCCACGTCAACGACGATCCGCTTGGCGTGCCGTCGCAGCAAGCCGCTGACCACGAAGTCCACATTCAGCGTCCGCCCGGCCTCTTCAGGCCCCACGCTGCGCTGATCCAGGGCAAACACGGTGCCCTGCGCAATGACGAACAGGCTACGCAGCTTTGCCAATCGCGTGATGATGTCGTAAGCCAGGCCATCGCCCAGGCCGCCCCGCACCCCGCCAGGTGCTGACGCGTCCGCGAACGGCATCACGGCAATCGAGGCGCGACCGGTGTGATCCTTGCTGCCTTCTGCCTGCACGGCTAGCACCGCCTTGCCCGAGCCCGCCAGCGGTTCAGGCGGGTCGGATGGCGCCCGCCCCAATTGCCGCCTCAATTGGCTCCACGCATCGCGCAACGGTCGCCAGTCCAGCCCTTCGTCTTCAAACGCGCGAATCGCGGCGGCCACGTGTTCTTCGCCTTCGCGAAGCTGCTTTCGCGCACTGAGCGATTGCAGCATCAGCATGTGCGCGTGGCGATCGAACGGCGCCAGGCGCAACCATTTGTCCAGGCAGTCGTAGCGCTCTTCAGAGCCGTCCGGCAGCAGCGCCGCCAAATGTTCCAACACCGCGGCCTGGCATGCCCGGAACCGCCGCCGCTGCGCCACCAGCCAGCTATCGAACATCGGGCAGGACCGGATGTGCAGCCCCTCCAGGAATTCTCCGACGAACAGCGCCGCCATCGCGCGTAATGGTTCCACGCCCACGTTGCCAATGCCCTGCCGCATCGCCTCTTCAATGTCGACCCCATCCACGTGGCAGTCGTGCAGGTCCAGCGTCACGCTGTCTTGCGCGGCCTGCACGCGGCGTTGGTCCGCGTCGTCCAGCAACGGGCGCGCCTTGCTGAGGCACCAACGAAGCTCGCCGCGCGGATCGTTCGGCAGGTCCCAGAGCAGTTCGCACAGATATGCCCGAGACACCGGGTGCGTGGCCAGCGCCAGGTATGCCACCAGCGCGCGCAGCTTGCGCGATGGCGGCAGCGGCAGGGCCACGCCCGCGCGGCGGATCGCCATCGGCCCCAGCAGCTGGATATGAATGGCGCCGCTCTGGGGAATACCCTCCCCCCCGGTCGACGCGAATTCCACGCCGGCTACCACGTTGGCCTCCACGCGCCCGCTCTACGGTTGAGACCCGGTCGTGCGCTACCCGAATAGCCTTTCGTCCGCGCATCGGCACCGCGTCGGCGATATCCGCCCACGCCTTCACCTTGTGTCAATGGAGTCCAGCTATGTCCCCAACCGATATTGCCGCCGTTCCTCTTGCGCCGGCTGCCGCGCCGCCCGATCTGGCCGCCGTAAAAACCCGCCAGCAAGCCACCTGGTCTTGCGGTGACTACGCCGTGGTCGGCACCACGCTTCAGATCGTCGGCGAACAACTGTGCGAGGCGATGGATGTGCGCGCCGGGCAAAAGGTGCTTGATGTGGCGGCCGGTAACGGCAATGCGTCGCTGGCGGCGGCGCGGCGTTGGTGCGAGGTCGTCGCCACCGACTATGTGCCCGCGCTGTTGAGCCGAGCCCGCGAACGCGCCGCCGCCGAACGGCTGAAGATCGAGTTTCAGGAAGCCGACGCCGAAGCCCTGCCTTTCGCGCCCGGCAGCTTCGACGCCGTCATGTCCACCTTCGGCGTGATGTTCACGGCCGACCAGGACAAGGCCGCCGCCGAATTGGTCCGAGTCTGCCGTGCAGGCGGCAAGATCGGCATGGCCAACTGGACGCCGGAGGGCTTCGTGGGCCAGATTTTCAAGACGATCGGCAAGCACGTCCCCCCGCCGGCCGGCGTCAAATCGCCCGCGCTGTGGGGCACCCGCGCGCGTATCGACGAGATGTTCGGCGCACACGCCAAGGCGATCCAGGCGGAACCGCGACATTTCGTTTTCCGGTATCGCTCGCCGGCGCACTGGCTGCAAGTCTTCAAAAGCTATTACGGCCCGGTCCTCAAGGCGTTTTCCGTACTGGAGCCCGCCGCGCAAGCCGCCCTGGAAAGCGACCTGATAGCGCAAATAGACCGGTTCAATCGCTCTGGCGATGCCGGGGTGGTGGTGCCCAGTGAATACCTGGAAATCGTGATCACCCGTCAGTGACGGGGACACTGCCCGGAGCCCCGTGGCGCAGGCGCTACCCGGGCGGACAGCAAGCAGATAGTCCATGGCGCGACGCCTTCCTTCCCATCCGCGTGGCGGGCAGACGGGGCGATGCGAAGCATGTGGCATGCAAAGCTGGCGCGCGGGCTTGCGGCCCGCCGCCAGGCCGGTGCTGGTCCTTCGCCTGAAATCATACGCCTGCCCGCGCGCCTGCTGGTTCTATGTGCCCGCTGTTATCCGGCACAGAGTGCCGCTGCGATCACTCGCGCTTGCGCTGCTTTGCGCTGGCCTCGAACTCGGCCGACAAACGCAGCTGCTCTTGCTTGTAGTCGTCCAGGCTGCCGCGGTAGCCGTCCAGATACAGATCCTGCCGGGCCTTGTCCATCGCCGTTGACGTCGCGGCCTGCCTGACGAAGTTTGCAAGCTGCGTACGCACGGGTTCGGGAATACCGCTGCGCACCGCCACGCTGTAGCTGCTGTGAAACACCATGTCGGGCACGCCAAGCTCGGCAAACGTCTTCACGCCCGGCAGATGGCTTACGCTGCCCGGCCGCCCGGTGTAGGCCAGCACCTTGACGTGCGGATTGTCCTTGACACTTTGCGTGGTGCCGATCGTGGTGAAGTAGCCGTCGATCTGGCCGCCAAGGATGGCCGTCAGCCCTTCGGCCCCGCCCTTGAAGGGAATCGGGCGGTATTGCGTGCCCAGGCTTGCTGCCAGCCTGGCCGCCAAGGTGGAATAGGTGCCGATGCCCAGGTCCGCAATGCCGATGTCCATTTCGCGCTTCACGCCTTTCAGGTCCTGAAGCGAGTTCCAGCCGCGGTCGGCCGGCACGATGAAGGCGTAGCTGCTTTGGGCCAGCGGGGCCAGGATGTCGAAGTCCGAAAATTCGTATCCCGCGCCGGGCGTCGTCAGCTTCGCGCTGTAGAAACCTTCGGCATGCACCAGCAAGGTGTAGCCGTCGGCGGGCCGGTTCTTGACGGCCATGATGCCGATGGCAGAGCCGGCGCCCGGCCGGTTTTCCACCACCACAGTCTGCCCCATGATTGCCCCGAGTTGCTGGGCGAACGCGCGCGAGATGGCGTCCGTAGCGGCCCCCGGCGGATACGGGACCACAAGCCGCACGGGCTTGTCCGGATACGCCGTTTGCGCGGCGGCCGAAAAGGAAAACAGTGCGCTGAACACCGCGCCTGTCAGCAGCAGACGGCGGCGAATGGTGAAAGGCATGGCTTGCTCTTTTTCAGTTGTCCCCGCGAAAGTGTATCGAGCCGCCGCGCGATCCATTCCGCCGAATTCTGAAGATGTCTTCTGCAAAAAATGCAGCACGCCGGCACCGCGCGCCGCCATCGGCCATGCCCATCACTCCTTCGATTCATGCAGTTCTGATCTGCGCCCCGAGCTATAGCCAAGCCGGTTCAGCTACCTAGAATTTAGAGCTCCAGATAACTCAAAAGTGAATTGAAAAATCAATTCAAACATTCCGGAGACAAGCCATGACCCACCCCCTTCCCGCCCGACGGGCCATCCTGCTGGGCGGCGTGCTGTTGGGCCTGGGCGTCAACGCCCTGGCCGCCCCCAGCGCTTGGCCCGACCGCCCCATTCGCCTGGTCGTCGCCGGTTCACCCGGCGCGGGTGGCGACATTTTTGCCCGCCTGATCGCCGCCCCCTTGTCCAAGACGCTTGGGCAGCCCATCGTCGTGGAATCCAAGCCCGGCGCCAACGGCATGATTGCGTGCGACGCGGTGGCCAAGGCGGCGCCCGACGGCTACACCTTGCTGCTGGCGCCCTCGTCCGCCATCTTGCTGAACCCGGTGGTGCTGCCCTCGCTGCCTTACGACCCGGACAAAGACCTGCTGCCCATTGCGCAGGTCGGCGCGGCGGGCATCCTGCTGGTCGCCAACCCCAGCATGGGGTTCAAGAACCTGGCGGACATGGTCGCCTATGCCAAGGCCAACCCCGGCAAGTTGGCGTACGGTTCGTGGGGAACGGGCTCATCCGGCAACCTGGCCATGGAAGGCATCAAGGCGCACTACGGTCTGGACATGCCGCACATTCCGTACAAGCAGCTGGTCACGGAAAGCACCGACCTGATCGCCAACACCATCAGCGTCGGCTTCATGGACATCGCCTCGCCGATTCCGTTCATGCGTAGCGGCAAATTGGTCGCGCTGGGCCAGACGGGTTCGCGGCGCTGGCCCGCCACGATGGATGTACCGACGCTGGCCGAACAAGGCTACAACTTCGAAGCCGATGGCTGGTATGGCGTTTTTGCGCCGGCGGGCACGCCGCCCCAGATCATCGACCGGCTCAACACCGAGATCTATCGCGCGCAGCACGCCCCCGACGTCCGCGAAAAAATCGAAGGCCAGAACATGATCATCCCCGCGGATATCTCCGCCAAGGAATTCGCGGCATCGATCAAGCGCGACGCGGTCATCTGGCAAGGCCTGGCGCAAGTGGCCGACTTGAAGAACAAGTAGGCGGCGCGCATGGATACCTCTTTGAACACGCCCTTTGCGGTAAACGCCTTGCAAGGCCGCGTGGCCGTGGTCACCGGCGCCAGCGGCGGCATCGGCCTGGCCATCTGCCGGCAACTGCAATCGATGGGCGCGGCCGTCGTGCAGGTGGACGTCAACGCGGGCGACGCCAGCGTCCAGGCGGATGGCCCGCTGAACCTGTGCTGCGATATCGCAGATCCGGACGCGGTGGCGGATATGGCCGCGCAAGTGGCGCAGCGCTTCGGCCGCTGCGACATACTGGTCAACAACGCGGCCATCAGCGCCGCGCCGGTGGGCCTGGAGGCGTTCCCGATCGACTTATGGGACCGCATCTTTCGCGTCAATCTGCGCGGCGCGTTGCTGTGCGCACAGCAGCTGTTTCCGCTGATGCGCGAACAACAGGCGGGCAGCATCATCAATGTGGCGTCGATCTCTGCCCACACGCCCACGCGTGTGGGCGCCTACGGTTCGACCAAGTCTGCCCTACTGGCGCTGACCCGCCAGATGGCGGTGGAATGGGGCCCCCTGGGCATACGCACCAACGCCATCAGCCCGGGGATGATCCGCACGCCGCTGTCGGAACCCCATTACCGCGACGACGCCGTGCTGCAAAAACGCGTCGCCCACATCCCGGCGCGACGCATCGGCCTTCCCTCGGACATCGCGGGCGCCGTGGCCTTTCTGGCCAGCGACGCGTCGCACTATGTGAATGGGCAGGACATCGTGGTGGATGGCGGCTTCCTGAAAGCATCGCTGACGAATCTGTATGCGAGCTGAAACCGAACGTTAAAAGGGGGTAGACAGCAGCGCTTTTCTCCACGCGGCGCATGCCTGCGCCCCCCTGATTTCCGGTGGCCGCGAGGGCCGCTAAAATACATCGATCCACGGTTTGCGGACCTGTCATGCCTTTCTTGGTCCGACGCGAACGAAGATCCAACAATGGCACGACGCCCCGCCCCTCGCCCAACCCAGTCGCCCCCTGCCGACTCGCGTCAACCTGCACCGGAGCATCTGGCGGAAATGCTGGACAGCCTAAGCGACGGGTTCATGTCGATCGACAAGTCGTGGCGGTTTACGTACCTGAACGACACCGCCGAACGCTACTTGCAGCAGGACCGGCAAAACCTTCTTGGGCGCGACATCTGGCAGTGTTACCCGGACCTGGTGGACTCGGGCTATTACCGGATTTACCAGCAGACGGCGGCCACGGGCGTCCCCGGTCGCCACACCGCTTATTACGCCCCGCTGCGCACCTGGTTTGAAGCGCGATCGTTTCGCCACGATGAAGGCATCACGGTGCTGTTTCGCGACGTCACGGGCCAACACGAGCACGCGGCACAACTGGAATTCGAAGCCAGTCACGACTATCTGACCGGCTTGCCGAATCGCCGCAAGTGCATGGAAACGCTAGCAGGCGCGGTCGCGGATGCGGGCTTGAGTAGCGCCGGCAAGGGCGCCCGTGTAGCGGTGCTGTTTATCGATCTGGACCACCTGAAAGACGTCAACGACGCATTCGGCCATGCCGTCGGCGATGCGTTGCTGCGCGCGTTTGCCAACAGGCTGAACACCCTGGTCGAACCCACGTGTTTTGCCGCGCGGGTGGGCGGTGACGAGTTTGTTCTGGTGTTGCGCAACACCTCGGAAAGCGCCGCGCAAGCGTGCGCGCGGGCCGTGCTGGATACGCTTGCGGCGCCATTTGAAACAGGCGGTCGATCGCTATTGCTTTCTGCCAGCATTGGTATCGCGCTGCTTGGAGCAAAACCCGAATCCGCCGAGGCGTTGCTGAGCCAGGCCGACACCGCCATGTACGCCGCAAAGTCCTCGGGAGGTCTTCATATCCGCGTGTATGACGCGGCGCTGGACCGGGGCATGCGCGACCGCTTGGCACTGCGCTCTGAGCTTGGTGCCGCGTTTTCGACGAATCAGTTTGAACTGCATTTTCAGCCGCAGATTGCCTTGGCCGACAGTTCCCTGGCCGGCGTCGAGGCGCTGCTTCGTTGGCGTCATCCCCAACGCGGCTTGCTGACGCCGGACGCGTTTCTGGCGTTGCTGCTTGATTCTTCCTACGAGGGCCATCTGGCCGATTGGCTGTTCGATGCCGTCTGCCGCCAAATCGCCGTATGGCAACAGCTGGGCGTCACCGTACCCCGGACCAGCCTGAACCTGTCGCCTCGGCAACCGCTGGACAAGGGCCTGGCAGACCGCATTCTTGATGCCGCGCGGCGGCACCGCGTCTGCCCCGCCCTGCTGGATATCGAAATCACGGAAGACGGCTTGCTGGGCGATATCGACATGGCAACATCGGTGCTGGCCGCGTTGAAAGGCGCCGGCATATCCACATCGCTGGATGACTTTGGCGCCGGTTACTCCAGCCTTAGCTACCTGGTCCGTCTGCCTGTGGACACGCTCAAGATCGACCGGTCGTTCGTCCGGGAATTGCTGGCGTCAGAGACAGCGTCGGCGGTCATCCGAAGCATTGTCGGCCTTGCCCGCGCGCTGGGCATGAAGACCATCGCCGAAGGCGTGGAACACCAACACCAGGCCGATGCGCTGAAAGACGCGGGCTGTGACTGCATTCAAGGCTATCTGATCAGCCGACCGCTGACCGCCGAGGCTTTCCTGGAATTCATGCGGCGCGCGTAATGCCGCCGACGCGCCGCCGCCCCCTTCCCCTATCCCTCCGCGACCACCCCATGTTCCAACTACGACAGCTGAAGATTTTCATTGCCGCAGCAGAGACGTTGAACTTCACGCAAGCCGCCAAACGCGTGCACCTGTCGCAGCCCAGCGTGACGGAACAGGTGCGAGCGCTGGAAGACAGCGTGGGTCATGCGCTGTTCATTCGCCAGAACAACCGCTTGCAACTGACGGCGGCGGGGGAAAGGCTGGCCTCGCGCGCCCGCGAGCTGCTTGCGTTGGCCGATGAAGCGTTCCGGCAGGTTCGCGACAACGTCGATGATCCGGGCGACACTATCCGCGTGGCCGCGCCGCAAACCTTGTGCACCAGCGTGCTGGTTCCGCAACTGCTGGCGCTTGCCGAGCTGTATCCCGCCACCCAGGTTGCGGTCCAGGAAAGAAATTCCTCGGACACCGCGCAGGCGGTGCTGGACGCAACGGCCGACCTGGGGCTGGTGCACGGCTGGCCGGCCGACAACGCCAGGCTCCGCGTGGAGACCATAGCCCGGGACAGGCCGGGCGTCGTGCTGCCGCCCGGCCATCCGTTGGCGCACGCAAGCGAAATCCGCCCGCACGCGCTGGCCGCCTACCCGCTGATCGTTACGATGCAGGGCTGCCGGTATCGGGAATACCTTGAGGCCCTGTTGCAGGACGCCCCCGTCCGGCCCCACGTTCGCGCCGTGGCCGACAGCGTGCCGGCCTTGATGCAGATGGTGTCCGCCGGCTTGGGCATATCGATCCTTCCCAGGATGGCCATGGGCCCGGCCGTCACGGCGGCGCAGCCCGTATGGCGGCCGTTGGCCACACAGGGAGTAGGCCTGCCCATCTGCCTTATTACGCTGCATCGCGAACCCACGCGCCAGGTTGCGGCGTTCATTCAGATGATCCGGCTTGCGACCCTGGGCTCAGACCAGGCGATGCCCGCCATCGACGTGCAGCACGGTGCCGGTCGTGTAGCCGTTGCCAAGTAGAAAGAGGATGGCATCGGCGATATCGTCGCCGGTGCCCACCCGCCCCACCGGCAGCCGCTCGGCCATCGACGCCAGCAACGCGTCACTGCCGGCGCCCGCCACATCGTTCCAGATCGGCGTGCGCACCCATCCCGGCGACACCGCGTTGACGCGCACCGGCGCCAGCTCGACCGCCATTGCGCGCACCACCCCTTCCAACGCGGCATTGATCGCGGCCACCGCCACGCCCTTGGGCCGGGGTCGATAGGCGGCAATGCCCGAGGTCAGCGTGATTGAACCGTGCGCCGGCATCCGTGCGGCACCATGCTTGGCCAGCAAGATGGGCGCGACAACTTTCGAGCGGATCGCCCGGTCCAGCGCGTCCAGAGCCAGGTCGGGCAGCAGTTCGTAGGCGCCCCGGATGTCGGCGGCGGTGCAAACCAGATGGTCCACGTGGCCGATGTCTTCGAAAAGCCGCTGCACCTGCGCTTCGCTGGTCACGTCCGCCTGACACACGCGCGGCTCGCCAAACGCTTGCAGCTGCGTGGCCGCGGCGTCCAGTTTGTCGCGCGATCGGCCCACGATCACGACGTCGCAATGCATGCTCAGCAACCGGGCGCTTAGGGCCAGGCCCATGCCCGAGCCGCCGCCGACGACCACGATGCGTTGTCCTGCAAGAGAGTTGGTCATGCTCATTTCCTTTGAATGAAGGTTTGGAAATGAACGATGTTCTCGTCATGCCGCGCGGCGGGCCAGCAGGAATGTCCGATGGGGGTATCGGATGTTCTATGTGGACGCGGCACACGCTTTAATCCATGCCGTCTGCGATAATGCCGCCCGCCACGGCAGCCCGCCATGACGCGCGGGCGATCGATATATCCGGCGCTTCCGAATCTGCACTGCCAACACACCAAGATCACATGACATCCAGGGCAATCTGCATTGCTGCGCTAGCCGTTGCAGCGCTGACTCAAGCACCCCTTTCCATGGCACAGAACGTCAATGGCAAGAACCTTTTCACGCAGCGATGCGCCATGTGCCACGGGGCCGATATCAAGGGCACCGGGCCTTTGGCCCAGAAAAGTAATCCGCCCACCCCCGACCTGACCACTGCGGCGTTCAAAAAACGTCTTCAAGAATATCCGGGCGTCATTGTTTCATCGGTGATCTTGCGACCAAATGGCGACTTGATTCCGAGGACGCTGCGAGAGAACGGGGTAAAAATTGCACCGCACGCCTGGACGGTTCAGGACTTTCGCGATTTGAATAAATACATGACGGGCGTGATTTCGAAAAGCCGTTAACAGTGTGTTGGCGTCGGCATCATTACTCAGCATCAAGTACGGGCGGTCTTCCGCCGAATACCCGTCTGAAAGCAGCACTGCCTATTCTGTTCCAGTATGCTCGCCCCCCCCTTAACCCAGCGCTTTCAAGGACACACCTCATGAAGTTTGGATACACCATCATCTATGTGCCTGACGTGGCGGCATCCCTGTCGTTCTTTGAAGGCGCGTTCGGTTTTCCGGTGCGGTTCCTGCACGAGTCAAAAACCTACGGTGAGCTTGATACGGGGGCCACCACGCTGGCGTTCGCGGCGCATGAATTGGGGGCAATGAACTTCGCCACCGGGCACGTCGAAGCGTCGGCGTCGGCCAAGCCGCTGGGCATGGAGGTGGCGTTTGTGACGGATGACGTGGCCGCCGCCCATGCCCGGGCCTTGTCGCGGGGCGCAACCGAGCTAAGCGCCCCGACCGCCAAACCTTGGGGTCAGGTGGTGTCGTACCTGCGCTGCCCCGACGGCACGCTGGTCGAGTTGTGTACGCCTATGCAAGGCTGAGACCGCCAGTTCAATGCCATCGCCATGCACGACGTCGCCGACAACGTCGCGTTGTCGAAAACCAAGCTGGCCATGCCGGTACTGGCCATCGGCGGAGAAAAATCCTGCGGCGACAACATGGCGGTCGTCATGCGCAATGCGGCGACCAACGTGCGCGGGGAAGTTGACGGTGCGCCCGCCGTCCGCCAGCAGCGGCAGCAAGGCCTGGGTAAGAAAGAACACGCCCTTGACGTGCACCGCAAAAAGCGCGTCGAACTGCGCCTCGGTGGTGGACGCAAAGTCCGCCACGCCGTCAACAAGCGCGATGCCTGTCCGCGCCCCCTACTCTGCCTTGATCCCGCCCCGCTGGATCACCGCCGTCCACTTGGCCACATCGTCGCGGATTCGCTGCGCGAATTCGGCCGGCGTGCTGCCCACCGGCTGAAAGCCCAGCCCGGCTAGTTTGTCGCCCAGTGCGCCCTTGCGCACGGATTCAGCCAGCGTTGCCGACAGCTTCTGAATGATGGGTTCCGGCACGCCGGCCGGCGCCACCAGGCCAAACAGTGGCGAAATGTCCACGCCCGGCAGGCCTGCCTCGGTGAACGTGGGCACGTCGGGCAGCTGGCTGGCGCGTTGCGGGCTGGTGACGGCCAAGGCTTTCAGGCGCCCGCCTTTGATGTGTTCCAGCAGCGTGGGAACGGTGGCGAAGGCGAACTGCACCTGGCCGCCCAGCAGGTCCGTGATGACGGTGCCGCCACCACGGTACGGCACGTGCAACACGTCCACGCCGGCCTGTTGGCGCAGTTGCTCGCCTGCCAGATGCGGACCGCTGCCCACCCCCGCCGACCCGAACGACAGCGTGCCCGGCTGCGCCTTGGCCAGCGCGACAAAGGACGCAACGTCGCTTGCCTTGACCGACGGATGCACCACCATGACGAACGGCGCGGTCGCCATCAGCGAGACCGGTGCAAAATCCTTGATGGCGTCGTAGGGCTGGCGGTCGCCCAGTAGCCCGGGGTTGATGGTGAACGTGGAGTCGACCATGCCGATGGTGTAGCCGTCCGGCGCGGACACCGCCACCGCGCGCGTGCCTATCGTAGTGCCGCCCCCGCCCCGGTTTTCCACGACGAAGGGTTGGCCCAGTGCGTCCGCGAATACCTGCCCCGCCATGCGGCCCAGCGTGTCGGTGGCGGCGCCCGGTGGGTAGGGGATGATCAGGCGGGCCGGCTTATCGGGATACTGCGCGGCGCGCGCCGCAAAAGTCCACGGCAGGATGGCCGCGCCCGTTGCCATGGTCAGGCCGTTGATCAGGAAGGCTCTGCGCGAGGGGTGCATGGGGTTTGTCTCCAGGAATATGTTCGAGGCGGCCTCTTTGGGCCCGCCTTATCGTCGTATCAGGGGATGCGTATCAGGGGATTCGTGTAGGCGCTTCGTGTAGGGGCTTCGTGTCAGGGGCTTCGTGTCAGGGGCTTCGTGTCAGGGGCTTTGTATCGCGCACGTGCTGTCAGGCGCTGTATCGTCCTTCAACGAGTGCCGCTTCCGGGTCCGCGCCCAGCCCCGGCCCGTCCGGCACGTGGACCCAACCATCGGCAATGGGCACGCTGTGCGCATAGGGCACGTGGGCAAGTTCCACGTACAGCCGTTCCAGCGAGACCTCGGTCTGCTGCGCGGCGATCAAGTGCAGGCTGGCCAGAAAGCCCGGACCAAAGAACGCCACCTGCGGTGCGCAGACGACGCTTGTTTGCGCGCACTTCTGCGCGATGCGCCACGCGGCGGTCAGGCCCAGCTTGATGACGCTGGGCTGCACATACTGCGCGGCTTCGTTGTCCACGACGCGTTCCAGGTCCATGGCGCTGGCGGCGTTCTCGCCCACGGCCAGCGGCACATTGCAGGCGCGCTTCAAGCGAGCCAGCGCACGGTCATCTTCCGGCGGCCAAAGCGGCTCTTCGATCCAGAACGGATCATGCGGCAGCATGGCGGCGATTGCGGACTCGGCCTCGTCCGGCAGCCAGGCGCAGTTTGTGTCCACCATGATCGGCACGGCCGGCCCCGCGCTGCGGCGCGCGGCAGCCAGCGCATCGGCGGTGCGCTCGTGCAACTTGATCTCGGTATAGCCCTCGTTCAAGGCGCGCGTCGTGACGGCATCCAGCCGTTCAGCATTGCCGTAGTACTGAAGCAATGACGCATAGACGCGCACGCGTTCGCGGCGCTTGCCGCCCAGTAATTGGTGCAGCGGCACGCCGGCTCGCTTGGCACGCAGGTCCCACAGCGCAATGTCCAGGCCGGCCAGCGCGTGCACCACGGGGCCGGACCGACCCAGGTTGTGCAGCGTGCGTTGCATGCCGGGCAGCAAGGCGTCGTCATCCGCATCGCGCCCGCAGGCCAGCGGGGCGATCAGCGTCTGGAAAATCGCCGTCAAGGCGCGCGGTTCCACGCAATACGATTCGCCCCAGGCCACCGTGCCGTCCTCGGTCTGCACGCGCACCAGCGCGCTGTCCAGCTTGTCGCGCGGACGGCCGGCGAACAACGGCGACGGGCTCCAGTGATGAAACGGCAGGCGTAGCGGGATGCAGTCGACAGAGACAATGGTGTTGGCGGGCATGGTCGGCGTAGTGATGAATGAACCGCAATGGGTACACGGCGGGAGACGATGCGGCTATTCTGGCGGCGGCTTCTTCATATGGTCAAATAGATGAATTGACTATTTCCATATGAAATTCATATGTTCCACCGACGAGAATTGCTGCTGCTGCGCGCCATGTATCGGCACGACACCGTCACCGCCGCAGCTGCGTCGGTCAACATGACGCAGCCGGCCGCCAGCGCGCTGTTGCGCGACATGGAAACACGGCTGGGCTTTGCACTGTTCAGCCGCGAGAACCGCCGCCTGCACCTCACCAGCCAGGGGCGCGCACTGATCCCCGAAGTGCTCAACGCCCTGGCCGGCATCGAGGCCGTCGACCGCTTGGCCGTGGACATTCGGCAAGGCGCGCTGGCGCGGCTGGACGTGGGCGCGGTGGCCATTGCCGCGTCCAGCCTGCTGCCTGCGGCCATGGCAGGCATGCGCCGCGCACATCCCGCCGTGGCGGTGACCGTTCGCGCGGGCACCGCCCTGGAGATCATCGAAATGGCCGTGGACCACCGCATCGATCTGGGCATCATCATCGGCGCGCCGTCGGACATCGCCCGCGTCAGCAGCCTGCGGCTGGCGCCCTTGGCCTTGCATGCGGTCATGCCCAAGAATCATGCTTGGGCGCGCCAGCCCGTGTTGGCGCTGCAAGACGTGGCCGCCGCCGGCCCCATTGTGCTGGCGCCCGCCCTGCCCGCCGGCCGCGCCACGCGCCATGCGCTGGAGTCGCGCGGACTTCCCTATCGGCCGATTATCGAGGTGGCGCAATCGTCGGCCGCCTGCGCTTTGGCGGCAGAGGGCCTGGGCGTAGCCATCGTTGAAAGCCTGGGCGCGCACTACGCTGAACGCCAGGGCCTGGTCACACGCCGGTTGCTGTCACTGGAAGATCCGGTGCTTGCCGTGGTGTGGTCGCGCGACCGCGACATGAGCGGGCCGGCGCAGGTGCTGCGAGACGGTTTGGCGGAGCAGGCCCAAAGCCGTCTGGCCGGTAGCGGGGCCTAGTGACGGCAGCCGCGATAAACAGCTTGCGATAGACTTCCGGGCTTGAAGTGTCGAACACATCAGTTCGATCCCAGCACAGGAATTCATTTAATGAGCAGCATTTTTCCAGGCGATCAGTGGGCAGTGGGTGAATCCCGCATCAATGGTTTGTCAATCGTCGTGCGATTCCGTACGGGCCTGCCGCCGGCGCCTGATCGCCAAGTCAACGACAACCTGATCATTATCTCCTGGCCGTATACGGGCATTGAATCCGGCATGCCCAATGACGAAGACAAGAAGTCGACCAGTAATTTTGAAGAAGCCGTCGAAAACGGATTCGAGAATTCCAGCGTCGGTGTGCCGGTGGCATGCCTGACCGGCAATCACGCGAAAGAGTGGCGTTACTACACGAATGACGTCGACGCGTTTATGCAGGCGTTCAATGAATGCCTGGCCGGGCATCCGGCCTATCCCATCAATCTGCGCGTGTTCAAGGATCCTGATTGGAAGGGGCTGTCGCAATTGCAGCCGCAAGGCTCGGATCAGATTCACTGATCGTCCGGCCGCCTGGGCAGCATATGCCCTTGCGTTTGTCTGTTTTACGGCAAGGCGGCAAGCTTTCTGATAAATTGACGCGCGAATTCAATATCACGTCGAACTATCACGTCGAAGCTGTAGAGCCATCAACGTCAATAACCGAACTGTGGGGTAACGGTCAAAATGAAAAAACTTGCATTGCTTGTTGTTCTGCCCGCGCTGCTTGCCGGATGTACGACTTCACAAATGAGCATGCTGACGGGCAAACGCGCCAAGACCTACAACGACGTCAATGCAAGCTGGGTTGGCAGCACGGAAGAAGCGTTGATATCGAAGTGGGGTCCTCCCAAAAAGAGCTACACGCTTCAATCCGGCGCACAGATCGTGTCGTACGAAGAGATTTGGGGCCCCATGTCCGCCTATCACGTATGCGTGGAAAAATTCATGATTGAAAACGGCATGGTGACCAAATGGGGGATTTCGGACTGCCCGGCGCGCATTTCCGGCTCGGTCCCGAACGACACCCCCGTTCCGCAGCCCACCTTGTAAGGCGATGGCTGACAGGCAAGGCGTGGATGGACAACAGCAACCGCTTTGTCGTCCGCGTCATGCTTCAGGTTTCGGGTTTCAGGTTTCATAATCCAGGCCGTAGCGTCCGCGGCTTTGCCGTATGCGCGCAAAGCCCAATTCCCCCAAGTGCATCCCGGCGATCAACAGTTCTTCTGAGCTGACCATGTCCAGCAGCCGCGAGCGCGTGGCGGCGGCCAGCGTAGGATCCTGATCGAACGCAATCGACACGTCCGGCCGTTCAATCTGGATATGAGGGAAATGGACGATGTCTCCCCAAACCAGCAGGCTTTGGTTCGAGGATTCAAACAGATATCCGGTATGCCCATCCGTGTGTCCCGGTAACGGCATCGCCCGAATACCAGGCAGCACCTGCCCGTCCGTGAACGTCGTTAGCGTCTCGCGATAGCCGTCGAACACCTGACGTGCAATCAGAAAGTTGCCGCGCGCGCGCTCGGTGGCCCGACTTAGATTTGCGTCGTCCTGCCAGAATGCAAGCTCTTGCTGATGGAGCAGCACTTGCGCATTGGGAAATGCAATTTGCCCTTCGGCGTCCACCAGGCCGCCCACATGATCGGGATGGGCGTGGGTAAGCAGAATGGTGTCGACGCTGCCCGGTTCAACGCCCGCCAGCCGCAAATTAGCGTGCAGCCGGCCGCCCCATTGTTTAATGCCCCCCGCGCCGCCGTCGATAAGAATGGTGCGGCCGGCGCCGCGTACCAGATAGCAGTTGATATGCACGGCGGCAGGGTCCGTGGCGCCAGCATCGTGCTGCATTTTGTCGGCTTCGTCGGCGTCGATATTGGACAGCAGGCTCAGGCTGGCGCTCAGGTAGCCGTCGCTGATTGCGGTGACCGTGTACGCCCCGGCTTGCTGGCTTGGAAAGGGGCAAACGGCCCGCGAACCGGTCAGTTGTTCTGTGATCGGCGTATACAGGTAAACGCCTTCAGCCAGACGCTCGACGGGCGGCGCCTTTCGCGCAGGCATCGTGGCCATCCAGCGGTGCTGTGGAAACTTCTCCAGCGCCACTGCGTGCATGGCCGACGGGGTCAGGCCCATTTGTATCAAGGGCTCGGCGCCGGTTGCACACAGCACAAGCAGATCGTCTTTATTGACGGCCGGTGCAATGCCGATACCGTCGTACAGATTGCGGTGCCAATCGGTGATGTGCTGCTGCCACTTCGCGAAATTGCCGCCGCCCTTCTGGCGATACTCGTCTCCCGTCAGCACCTCCAGCCCGTCGATCGTGTGCAAGGCCAGATAGACGGGGCACCCCGCGCTTATTGCCTTGAAGCGCTGCGACGTGTGAAAGCCGGCCACCGAAATAAGCGCGGGCAATTTATCGACGCTGTAGAAGCGGTTCCACTCGGCTTCGCTGTGGGGATCGGCGAAGCTGCACTCCACGGTATAGATCATCAGAATGTCCTTCATGACAGACGGGGCCGCTGCGGCAAGCCGGCCGTTTCATTGCATTGACGTAATGCTAAGCTGCCATTTACCGCGCATATAGCGATATAAAGTCAGTCTTCATTGACTTTTCATCAAGCTGATTGCAGCGCCTGGAACGACAGCCCCCAGCAAGACACATTCATGCGACGCAAGATTCCAAGCAACTCCGCGCTACTCGCTTTCGAGGCAGCCGCCCGCCATGGCAGCTTTGCCCGGGCGGCCCAAGAATTAGCGCTGACCGAAGGCGCAATCAGCCGGCAGATCGCCCGGCTGGAAGCGTTTTTAAACGTCCCTTTGTTTGAGCGCGTGGGAAACCGGGTTCGGCTTGCGCCCAATGGCGTGCGATACGCCGTGCAAGTTCGTCAGACGCTGGATCGGCTGGAACGGGACAGCCTTTATGTGATGGGGCAGCCCGTGCAGGGTGGGACGATTGATATTGCCGCCAGCCCCACATTCGCCACGCGCTGGCTTATTCCTCGGCTAAAGCGTTTCCAAAACCGCCATCCCGACATAACCGTGCATATTGCCGAACGGTTGGAACCCTTTATTCTTGCCGGCAGCGGTTTTGACGCCGCCATCCATTTCGAGCATCCCGCCTGGGCCGGTATGCATTTGCATCCCTTGCTGGAAGAAGTGCTGGTGCCCGTGTGCAGCCCGGCACTGCTCGCGGATGCGGGTATGGGCGCCAGTATGAACACCGGCGCCCACTTGTCATTGAACGATCTGCCGCGCCTGCATCGGCGGCAGAATCCGGACGCCTGGCAGCGATATGCCCAAGAGGCCGGCATCGAGCTGACCAATTCCGCAGTGGGCGCGCGCTACGACCTGCATGCCATGCTGATCGCCGCGGCCATCGCCGGTCTGGGCGTTGCGCTGGTGCCGCGCCTATACATCGAGGCAGAACTGGAACAAGGCCAACTGGTCGCGCCTTGGCCCAAGAGCAAAGCGGTCGCCAAGACCTTCTGCCTGGTACTGCCCGAGCCGGTCGAATTAAGCGCAGGGCCGGTCCAAGCATTCGCGACATGGCTGCTTCAGGAAGCGCAGGGCCTGGCATCGTAATGGCAGCGCGTCATCCCGCTGCTGTCCCTTGTCCTACCGGAACAACACCGATTCAATTCGATTGCGCCCGCGTTGCTTGGCGTAATACAGCGCGCGGTCGCTGCGGCTGAGCGCCAGCTCGGCATCGTCGTCCTTCGTATGCAGCGCGGATATGCCGATGCTGACCGTCAGCGGTATATCGCGTCCGCCTGTCGAGTATGGCGTGTCGGCAATCTGGCGTTGCACGCCTTGCGCAAAACGATGTGCGCTGTCGATGTCGGTATCGGGCAGCACCACGGCGAATTCCTCGCCGCCGATGCGCCCCACCAGATCGGTTTCGCGCAACTGGCCGCGCAGCATATTCGCAAAATGCTGAAGCACACCATCGCCGATGGCGTGACCCCAGGTGTCGTTGATGTGTTTGAAGTGATCAAGGTCGCACATCAGGACCGCCGACCCTTGGCCGCCGTGACCTTTGATACGCGTCAGTTCGGCGGCGATACGCGACATGAAATGGCGGCGGTTGGGCAAGGTTGTCAGCGCGTCCGTGGCGGCAAGTTCGCGCAGCTCGAGTTCGGCGCGCTTGCGGTCGGTAATGTCCGTGACAAAGCCGTGCCACACCACGCCGTTGTCGACGTCCGGGCGCGGGCTGGCGTCCCCCTGCCGCCACCGCTCGCCTTGCAGAGGCAGGCAAACGCGAAACTCCAGATGCCACGGCGTCAGCGCGGCGGCGGCGTTCTGCAACGACGCGCGATAGGCGGCCAGGTCATCGGGATGGATGCGCTGTTCGATGGCGGTGGAGCTGGCATGGACGTCATCGGCGGTCAGCTCGAACATGTCCCAGATGCCCGCGCTGACATAGGAAAACCATGCGCCGCCCTCGGGCGCCGGACGGCACTGGAAAACCAGGCCGGGCACCGCATCGGTAAGGTTGACGACCAGGTCCGCCGTGCGCTTGAGCCGGTCCGACATGGCGCGCACCGCGCTGATGTCCGTAGTCGTGCCCATCATGCGCAGCGCCCTGCCCGTCTCGTCGCGGCTGATGACTTTGCCGCGGCTACAGATCCACTTGTAGCTGCCATCCTTGCAGCGGATGCGGTGCTCGACTTCGTAGCTGTCGGTCTTGCCGTCGAAATGGTCCTGCATGGCGGCGCGCACGTAGTCCAGGTCGTCGGGATGCAGGCGGGTGTAGGCGTCCTCGATGCGCGTGGAAAGCTCCGATTCGCTATAGCCCAGCAACGCCTTCCAACCCGGCGAATAGGTGATGTCGCCCGTGACGACGTTGCGGTCCCAGACGCCCGTGCCGCTGCCCGCGATGGCCAGCGACAGCTTGCGGGCTTCTTCGCGCCAAGTGTCTTCGTCGGCGCGCTGGCCAAACAACGCGTCGCACTGTTCAATCGCCGTGGCCGCCAGACCGGCCAAGTCCATCAAGGCCCGCCGGTCTTCGTCGGTAAAGTCACGCGCCTGTCCGTGCACCAGCCGCAACACACCCAGCAGGCGCCCGCCGGCGGCGTGCACTGGACATTCGACCGACCAGGGTTGGGAACCAGCGGGAGGCGTGCCATCCACCGCTTGCCTGGAGACATCGGCATTGGCATCGGCATTGGCATCGGTACAGGCCAGCACGACCATATCGACCCTGAACAAGCGTCGAGTCAGGCGCGCCAGCCGGTCCAGTGAACGGCCGGGTTCGCAGTGGGTTCGGCTCGCGCCATCGCCAGGGGGTCGGGGTGCATACGGATCGCCGATAACTGGCATTTCAGGGCCTGGTCAGGATGGGATACACCGGTACGCCCGGCTCCACATGCCTGACATTTTGTCACGATCTCCACCAAATTTGCGTTTGGCATTTTTGGCCCTGCCTGCGGCCCTATTCAAACGCCGAAAGCCGTTGTTGGGACTTCACGGCACCTTGTTCAACTGGGGCATCTGCCACTTGTTATCCAGCACTTCCTGTTTGGGCTGATACAAGCGAAGAATGACGTAAAAGCCGCCTTTGGGCGCCGGCAGCCAGTTGGCGGCGTTGTCGCCCTGGGGCTTGTCAGCCTGGATCGGGATCGTGATGGAACCGTCCGGCGCCACCTTCAGCCCTTGCGTGTCGGAACCGACCTTGTAGCGGTTCAGTTCGTTGGGAACCAGCATCTTGTCGTCGGCGTTGTACATCGTCAGCGACCAGAAGGCGTCTACCGGCGGTGCCGAATCCAGTTTGACCACATAGCGGTTGGCGCCGCTTAGCGGCTTGCCCTCGCTGTCGGTGTATCGAAGCGGGTACATGGCTTCGCGCTCGCCCTGGCCGCCCAGGTACGGGCCCGCGACGAGGGCTCTCAAGGGATAGTCGTAGCCAAAACTATCAAGCCCGGTCACCCAGTTCCAACCATTGCGCACGCTGGAGGTACTGTCCAAGGACGCCGCCGCGACGGCTGGGCCATCCTTCAACCCGCGTGCCATCCCCTTGCGGGTGGCGTCGCTGAGCTTGCTGGGATCAAACCCTTTCTTGGTCAGACCGATGCGCTCGTATTGCGCGAACAGCGCTTCGTCTGCCGGCTTCACGCTGGTTGATTGCAGGGCAAAGGCAAGGTGCTTGAAGAAACCAAATTCATCGTCGGCGATATCGGGCATCGGCGGCAACGACGTGATATCGCTGGCCTTGCCGCTCAAGGGTTTCACCGAGAACTGCTTCTGCAAAGCCAGCACCGGCGCGGGGTCTTCTCCCTGTTTGACTTGCAGTCGTCCCCATAGCCAGACTTTGTCGGTGCTGACATCAAGCCGCTTCATCCCCGCAGGGACCTTGCCTTTCCAGCCGGGCGGAGCAATCAGGAACTTGCCGGCTTTGGTGCCGGTCACGCGGCGGCCCACGTAGTGCTCCAGTTCCTGCCACGTGCTGAACAGGTCAACAACGTAGTAGCGATCATGGGTATCCGGCACGGTCAACACATAAGGCTCGGTCAGCTTTAAAACCGTGCTCATGTAGTAAGTGTCGTTGTTGGCCGTAGGCATATCCTTGGCGTCGGGATTGGCCAACATCGTCGCCCAGCCCATCTTGTTAAGCGGCGCGCGGTAGCTGGTGGGCGGCTTCGGTGAGGGCACGTCGATGTACTCGCGCATGACGCGTTCCATGCGGACCAGCGGGTAGCCCCAGGTATACGCCGACACGGCCAGGGCATAGCCGTCCGCTTCCTGACCCCGCGCGATGACTTCGGGTGTGCCCGTCGTCGTCAACAGTTGATCGGGAAAGTCGCGCGTGGCGGCCGTGGAAAGCATCGGCGCCAGTGCCGCGGAACTTGTTATGGCTGCGATGCATAGGAGGTTTGCGATTCTTCCATTCATGCGGTTTCTCCTTGGGAAGCCTGGATTGGCGATCGGTAGCGCGAGAGCCGTGGGGCAGCCCCGCGTTGCGCCCTTGCCCGCGGTCCGAACGCGCCGGTCGCAAGCACGGGGTCGAATTTATTTGGGGAAAAGCAGCGTGACCGTGAAGCGTCCGCCCCACCCTCTGGGCCCGTTGTCGGCGGACTCTGCCCAATAACGCAAACCGACCTGAAAGCTGATGGGCTGATCGCCCACTTTGGTCACTTTGGATACCTGGAGGTTGATCGGCACCGCCCATTCGGACTTCTTCCAGTCATAGGTCGACTCGGTGTTGAGCGCGTACGTGATGGCGTCCGGCGTGGTGTATGCCAGGAACGGCTGTAGGAACGTGGACGACACGCCGGGGCGGGAAGACTGCCCCGCATACGACCAGATGTGATTGCCCAGCCCGCCATAGGTCCACGGGCCGTCCTGCTGCAACACCACGCCGGTTGGCCCGGCGCCCCATTTCTTGCTGCCCAGTAGTTTGTCGGTGGCCGTGGGCAACAATAACGCGGGTCCCACCCCCCAGATGGTGCCCGAGGCCGTCGGCTTGGAGGGAGACAGGAAGAAGCTCTGAACGGTATCGCCCAGGCCGCTCTGGCTGGACCCATCGCCGGCCACGTCGCTCTGCCAAACCACCGGCAGAATCGTTCGCGAAATCAGGTTCCAATCTTCGTTCAGCGTGATCGGAACCACCGGCTGAATATTCACGGTATTGCGGTGGCCGTTACCGCCAGGCCCCATGCCGCGATCGTAGTTGTATTGGAACGGAACGCTGATCAACGCGGCGACGGGATTGCTAAGCTGCTTGGCAAGCTCCTGGCTATCAGCGGCAAGTGCCGTGCCCGTGCCCGTGCCCAACGTCAACGCCGCCGCAAGTATTGCCCGACGCTTAAACGAAACGTGCGCGCGCTGCCGTCGGGCATGAATAACTGTCCAACAAAACATGAAAACTCCCCGAGGTCCGGCCCGATTCAGGCATAGGTTCTATGGAATTAATTCGTGCAAAGCGTCTTCAACTCTAAAGGGATCGGGCGGCGACGTAAACGGAATTTGGCCGATGCGTTGTCGCTCGGCTGACAGGATCGGGGAGGTCCTGGCGGCAAATTCCTCGCAGCCGCACGAGCCACGCACAGGCTCAAGGCTTTTCGAATTCGTATATCCGCTTCCACTCCGTCTTCATGTCAACCACCGTCCATCCGCTGCGCTGGGCTTCGTCCAGCGCGCGGTCCAGGCGCCCGATGCTGGAGTCCCTGTCGTAGGCCCATTCGCGTTGCGCGTCGGTATGGTGGACGATGCCGGCAAAGCGTTTGCCCGCGCCGGCGGTGGTCCACTGCAACATCTGCAGGTCGCCATCGGAGTTACCGAAGGCCAGTAGCGGGCGGCGGCCGATGTAGCGTTGGATGGCTACCGGCTTGCCCGGGCCGTCGTCGTTGAACTCAAGCTTGCCTTGACGCCACAGCACGGGCTTATCGCCGCGCATCTCGAAGGTGGTGGAAAAGCCGCTGCCGATGACTTGCTCTGGCGGCACGCCGTAGGCGGCCTGCGCCCAAGGACGCATGAACTCGGTTTCGCCGCCCGACACGATGTAAGTCTTGAAGCCGTTTGCGCGCAGATATGCCAGCAGTTCGCGCATCGGCAGGAACGTCATCGAGGTATAGGGCTGGTCAAAGCGCGGATGCCGCGCCGTTGCCGTCCACTGCGTTACGCTTTTCGTGAAGTCATCCACCGACATGCTGGTGTGCGTCGCCCCCACGATCTTCAACAGCCCCGCCTGCCCCGCTTTGGCCAAGGCGGCTTTGTCGCCGTCAATCGCCGCCTTGAACGGCTGGCGCTTCGCCCACTCGGGGTGCGCGGGCGCCATTTCCTTGACGCGATCCAGCGCGAACAGCACCTCGAAATACAGCGGCTGCTCGGACCACAGCGTGCCATCGTTGTCGAACACCGCGATGCGTTCCTCGGCCGCGACAAAGTCCGGGCTGCCCGGTTGCGTCACGGCCTGCACGAAGTCGACGATAGCGGTGCGCGACGCCCCGTCGTTCCATGAAGGCAGATCGGCTTGCGGTGGCGACGCTTTCTGAGGCGATGCACATGCCGTCAACAGGGCGAGGGTCGCCACCGCCAGCCATGTCGCCCAGCCCCGCCGTTTTTCAGTTGATTGCCTCATCGTTCGCGTCCTCGCGCATCTTGCGCAGTGGCTATTCGCCCTGCCTGGGCGGGTTCAATGCTTCGGGCACGCCATGCCAGGGCTTCGGCCAAAACCGGCCTCACCCTTCAGAAGTGCCCCGGCAAGGGTTCAACGGCTGGCGACGCGTCCGGGTTGCTGTTGCGCCTGCTTCCACTGATCGACGGTCATCACCGTCCGAAAGCCCAGGTGCGACATCCCGTTCATGGGGTCGTTGCCGCGGCGCGCGCTGGCGCGGTAGCTGATGCAGTAGGTATCGCTGCACAGAAAAGAGCCGCCGCGCGTCACGCGCTTGGGCGCGGAGGCCGGCACATTGCCGTCGTCGGGGTCGAAGCTGTCGGCGGGTCCGGCGGGATCTTGCGGCGGCTGCCGGTATTGCGCCTGGATGCGGAATGCGTCGGCGCGATACCAGTCGGCCGTCCACTGCCAGACGTTCCCCGCCATGTCATAAAGGCCGTATGCGTTCGGCGGGAACGAGCCCACCGGCGTCGTGCCAACCTGGATCTTTTCATCCTTGACGACCGGGAATGGCTGCTGTTGCTGCGTGTCCCAGATGTTGGCCATGGGTTTGCCGTTGGGACTCAGTTCATTGCCCCAGGCATAGGTGGCCTGCTCCAGGCCGCCGCGCGCGGCGAACTCCCATTCCGCCTCGGTGGGCAGGCGCTTGCCGGCCCACTTGGCATACGCCAGCGCATCCTCGTACGACACCTGGACCACCGGGTGGTCGTCCTTGCCGTCGATGTTGCTGCCCGGGCCTTGCGGTTGGCGCCAGCTGGCGCCGGGCACGAAGCGCCACCAGCGGCTGTAGTCGCGCAACGACACTTCGGCTTCGGTTCCTACAAAAACCATGGCGCCGGGCACAAGCTGACTGTCGTCGGGTCGCGGCGTGCCCGGGGGCAACTGGACTTTCAGGTCTTCCCATTTGGGCTTTTGCTCGGCCGTCGTCACGTAGCCGGTGGCCTGGACGAATCGGCGAAATTCCGCATTGGTGACGTCATGCGTGTCCATCCAGAAGCCGCTTACCCGAACGCTATGCGGGGGCAGTTCGTTCGGTTGCGACAGCTTGTGGTTGTTGCCCATGAGAAATTGGGCAGGCGGAATCCAGGCCATGCCGGCCGGCCCCTGCTTGCCGTCGCCCAGCGTGGCAACCACGGCCGCCGGCTTCGGTGTGAAGTCTACGCCCGCGATATAGGCGCCCAGCGCACTGGCGCCCAGGAGGACGCCGGCTATCGTCAATCCGACTTTCAGTTGCGGCTTCACGTGTCCTCCGTACTGCTATGGATACGAAACACTGGCGCGGAATTGTTCAATATTCCATTAACTTTTGCCGGATGTCGAGAATTTCACCGTCCCTTTTCCCCTCCGCTTCACGCCCTGCCATGCATTGACAATGCTTGACGGTTGAGCGCTGGCGACACAATGCGACACACTGTAATCTTTTCAAACACGTACGCGGTTCAACCGGCTCGCATTTCTTCACCCTTCTATGCCTGCAACTCTGCTCGAATGGTCCGTGCCCGCGGCGATCCTGTTGTGCGCCATCGGACTGTGCGCCGCGCGCTTGGTAGGCTTGAACACCCTGCGATGGGGTTATGCGCTTGCCTGCCTGGGTACCGGTTACGCCGTCATGCTGGTGCAGGCCAATGCGCTTTCTCCTTATAAACAAGTCGTCGAGGACGCTTTCATTCTGGGAGGCGTCATATTGGCCTGCCGCGCACTGCAAGCCCGCCATCGCACGCAAACCCCTTGCTACTTTGATATTGCAGTCCTGGCCGCTTCGACGGCAATGGTGCTGGTGTCGGTGGTGTTGTTTGCCAGTGCGAAGCTGGAGACGTTTTTTGTCCAGGCCTGCTGCGCGCTTGTGATCTGGCGGACCGCGCTGTCTTTTGCCCGGCAGGTTGCAAGCACATCGGACAAGGTCCTGGTCGCAGCGTTTCTGTTTATCGCGCTGGTGTTAACGGGACAGTGCATCTTGTACCTGGCCGCCACAACGCCGCTTTTGGCAGCGGGGGAATGGAGAACGTCCGTCTGGGGGACGTTGATCCAATACACCGGGCTACTTGGAAGCATCGTCCTGACCTTCGCGGTGTTTATCGCAACCAGTCGCGATGCCATAGACAAATATCGCCGCCAGGCACACACCGACGCGTTGACCGGGCTGCTGAACCGACAGGGACTCGGCAACTTTCTTGCCCCCGATTCCGGCCGCCGCTGCCCGGACGGCGCAACGCCGACCGCGCTGATCATGGCCGACATCGATAATTTCAAACGCATCAACGATGTGTTCGGCCATCCATTTGGCGACATGGTACTGGCGCGCTTTGGCGCCCTGCTGCGCCGCGCGGACAACGCCCGCACATGCGCGGCTCGCTTGGGAGGCGAAGAATTCCTGTTGATGCTGCCGGCCGAAAATCTGGAAAGCGCGACGGCAATCGCCGAGCGAATCCGCGCGGATTTCGTCGCGCAGCGCTGGGCGCCGCACGCACCTGACTCGCGCTTTACGGCCAGCATGGGAGTGACCCTGTTGCAAGCGGAAGAACCGTTTTCCAGCGCATTGAAGCGCGCGGACGACTTGCTCTACGCGGCCAAGCGACGAGGACGAAACTGCACGGTTTCAAGTGATGCACCCGGCGCGACCGTCTATGCCCGATCCCCGTTCGGCAACAGGGTTCGCAGGAAAAGTCCCGCGCGAGAACATGAGTCTCGCAGCGCCCGCCGTGGGTAATCACCTATTAAGAAATACGGCCCGCGTGCCGTATTGCCAGTGTGTCTTTGCCATCCACCTTGGGGAGAAGTTATCTTGGTCGACAAGAATTGCAATGTCGCGGGGCGGTCAAAATGGATCATCCTGTTTGCATGCGCGGCTAACTTCGGAAGCCCCACGTACGCGCAGTCGGTGATCGGTACCGGTGACGTGGTACCCGGCGCGGTCCAGACGCCGGATTGGGCTGTGGGTGGCGATCTATCTGTTGGCGATTCCCTTGCCGGGGACTTGACTATCCGCGATGGCGGCACCGTTCAAAACAATGCGGCCTTCGTCGGCAACTTTAATGGCGGCGTGGGCACCGTGACCGTGACAGGCAGCAACGGCAGCGGCATCGCATCCGCCTGGACCAGCCTGGACGATGTCTATATCGGCACCCGGACCGGCAGCACCGGCACATTGAATATTCTGAACGGCGGCACGGCGCAAGGCGCTGCCGGCACCATTGGCTGGGAGAGCGGCAGCATCGGCACCGTGCTCGTTTCGGGCCGGAACTCTACCTGGAATCTGTCAGCAACCCGCCCGTTCGTCATCGGCGAGGACGGCAAGGGCACGTTGCGCATCGACGACGGCGGCACCGTGCATAGCGGCCAAGGGACGATCGGTTGGAACGCCGGCAGCGAAGGCAGCGTGACGGTGTCCGGCAAGGGATCCGTCTGGGACCCTGTCAACAATATCTACGTGGGCTTGGACGGCGTTGGCGAACTGAACGTGCTGGAGGGCGCCGCCGTGCGCACCGTGGGATCGTCTCCGCCCGGCGCCGCCGCAACGGTTTACATCGGCACGAGAGCAGGCGCCGCTGGCACCGTGACCGTCTCAAGCACAACAGCCGATGTCTCGACGCTGAGCGCAAGCGACCGTATCGAAATCGGTTCGGCAGGCACGGGAACAATGACCATCGCCAAGGGCGGGCTGGCAGTCGCCAACAGCGACACGTGGCTGACCGTCGCCAACACCGCAACCGGTACGCTGAACCTCATCGGCGATGCCAGCGGCCGCGGCGTGCTTGAGACCGGGTCGGTCATCAAGGGTGCGGGCGACGCCACGTTCAACCTGGATGGCGGCGTCCTGCGCGCCAAGCGCGACAAGGCCAACTTCCTGAATGGTTTTCTGACGCAGGCAATCGGAAGCGAAGGCGCCTCGTTCGATACCAACGGCTACGAGGTCGGCGTGATGACCGCGTTTTCGGGAACATCCAGCCTGAACAAGCTGGGAGCGGGCAGGCTTACGCTGTCCGGCGATAGCAGCGCCTTCACGGGCACCACCGATGTCCGGGCCGGCACGCTGCAAGTCGATGGCGTGCTGGGCGGCCCGGTGAACGTTCTGCCGGCGGCACGGCTGACCGGCACGGGACGCGTGGGCGCGACGGCCAACCAGGGCACTATCGCTCCGGGACCGCGCAGCGGCTTCGGCGTCCTGACGATTGCCGGTAACTACACGGCGCAAGGCGGCAACCTGGAAGTACGCACCCAACTCGGCGGCGATAGTTCACCCACCGATAAGTTGGTCGTGACCGGCGACACGGCGGGCGCAACACCGGTCACTGTCACGAACATGGGAGGCACCGGCGCGCTGACCCAACGGGGCATCCAGGTCGTGCAGGTCAACGGAATTTCGGCGGGGCAGTTCAACCTGGCTAATGGCGACTACGTCATCCAGGGGCGCCCTGCTCTGGTGGCCGGCGCCTATGGCTACGTGCTTCAACAGGACTCGGCCGACGGCGGCTGGTATCTGCGATCGTCCCTGACCGATCCCGGCACATCCCCCACCGGCCCTGGCACCCCCGCCACCGCTCCCGGTACGCCACCGCTCGGCGGCGGATCGCCGGGCACTGCGACGCCTCTGCTTTATCAGCCCGGCGTACCCGTCTATGAAGCCTACGCGAGTACCCTGCTTAACTTGAGCCGGCTGCCTACCCTGCGCCAACGCGTCGGCAATCGTCTTTACGACTCGGCGGACGTGGGCCGCAATGGCGTCTGGAGCCGTGTGGAAAGTACGACCAGCAGGCTCAAGCCTTCCACGTCAACCACCGGCGCACGCCAGGACATCGATAGCTGGAAGGCGCAATTCGGGGTCGACCGTGTTCTGGCCGGGCAGGAACAGGGCGCGCGCTTGGTGGGCGGCATTGCGTTCAACTACGGCAAGGCCGACACGCACATGTCGTCGGCGTATGGCAACGGCACCATCGACACCACCGCCTATGGGCTGACGCCAACCTTGACCTGGTACGGCAAGGACGGCTTCTATGTCGACGCCCAGGCTCAGGCCACCTGGTTCGACAGCGACCTGAATTCGCGGCTGGCCGGCAAACTGAAGGGCGGCAACAAGGCCAACAGCTACGGGCTGGGTGTGGAAGCGGGCAAGGCATTCCAGCTAAACGAGCGCCTGGCCCTGATTCCGCAGGCGCAGCTGACGTACGCATCGACCCGTTTCGACAGCTTCAATGACAAATTCGGCGCGCACGTTGAAAGCGACAAAGGCGACAGCCTGCTGGCCCGCCTCGGTGTGGCGCTGGACTACAAAAGCAATTGGCAAACGGGTGGCGTGAACCGGGAATCCAGCGTCTATGGCGTCGTCAACGTCAAACACGAACTGCTGGATGGCACCCGTGTGCGCGTGGCGGGCGTGCCCGCGTCCAACCGCATGGCGCGGACCTGGGGCGGCCTGGGCGCCGGCGCAAACTACGGTTGGGGCGATCGCTATGCGATCTACGGCCAGGTTGACGCCGACGCGGACTTCTCGGGCAGCTACATCGTCACCGCGACCGCGGGTTTCAGAATGACGTTTTAGCCGTTTCGACGCCCTGCCTGGCCATGCGCCGAAGCGCCTGCGGCGGTTGGCCGTAGACGCGCAGGAACGTGCGCCGCATGCGTTCGGTGTCGGAAAAACCCGCCCGCCGCGCCACGCTATCGATGCTGTCGGCCCCCGCCTCAAGATGCGCGCGCGCCGCCTCGGCCCGGATGCGCTCGACCGCCTTGGCGGGCGTCTCGCCCGTCTCTGCCTTGAAGCTGCGCAGGAACTGGCGCGGGCTGACGCAAGCCACCTCGGCCAGACGCTCCACGCTTAGCGCCGCGCCCAGATTGTTGCGGATGTGCTCCAGCACCGCGCGCATGCGTTCGCTGTCGGGCGCCAGGTCCTGCAGCGCCGAGAACTGCGACTGTCCGCCCGAACGGCGGTGATAGACCACCATCTCGCGAGCGGTGGCGGCCGCCACGTCGGCACCCAGATCAGCTTCGACCATCGCCAATGCAAGGTCTATGCCGGCAGTGATGCCCGCCGAGGTCCAGGTGTCGCCGTCGCGCACGTAGATGCGGTCGGCGTCGACTCGCACGCCGGGATAGTCACGCGCCAGCGCGGCGGCGTAGCGCCAGTGGGTGGTGGCGCGCAGCCCGTCGAGCAGGCCCGCGGCCGCCAGCACAAACGCCCCCGTGCAGACGCTGGCCAGGCGCCTGCCGGCCTGCCGCTGTTCGTGCAGATACCTGTGCAAGCCCGGGGTCACGGCCGCCGCGCGCGCGCCCTCACCGCCCGGCACCAGCAGCGTGCCGGCAGGCGCGTCGCGCCACGATTGCGTCATGACCTGCACGCCACAAGAACTGCGCACGGGTCCGCCGCGCTCGGACACGACGTGGACTGCATAGGCGGGGCCCGCGGCGGTCCCGGCCTGCTTGCCGGCCGTCTGGAACACGGCGGCGGGGCCGGACATATCCAGCAATTGAAAGTCGGGCACCAACAGAAAGACGACGTCGTGAGGCATGGCGTTTTTTGCGGGAATTATGTCATTTGCGCCAAAGTGTGCGCCGATAAAGTGACGCCTGTCAAACCGCAACCGCTCCGTCCGATCCGCCGCACTCTGCTCGGCACCCAGCCTCCTCATCATTGCCCTTCAATCCCGTCGCTCCCACCATGCCCCCATCCCCCTCGCTCACGATTGGTCGTCGCAACGCCCGCATTCTGGCCGTGTGCCAGGGCCTGTTCGTCGCGGCCATTTCCATTGACTTGACGCTGACCGCGCTGACCGGCCACATGCTGGCTCCCAACAAAGCGTTGTCGACCCTGCCCTTTGCGCTGATCACGGTAGCCGGGGCTTTGGTCACCTGGTTTGCGTCGCTGCTGATGCAGCGCATCGGCCGGCGCAACGGGTTTGCATTGGGCGCCCTGGCCGGTGCGGCGGGCGGCGCGCTATCGGTGTGGGCGGTATTTCATGCCGACTTCTGGGTCTTTTGCGCCGGTACCGCGCTGGTCGGCGTGTTCCAGGCGTTTGCCCAGTACTACCGCCTGGCGGCGGCGGACGCGGTTGAGCCGGCCGCCAAGAGCCGCGCAATCTCGGTGGTGATGGCCGGTGGCGTCATCGCCGCCATTGCCGGCCCCGCACTGGCCGCCTGGAGCCGCGACCTGTTCGCGCCGGTCACCTTCGCCGGCGCCTACCTGATGGTGACCCTGTTGGCGCTGCTGTCCGCCGCGCTGCTGTGGGGCGGCTATCGGGACGCCGAAGCGCCCGCCGCTGCCGGCCAGACGCAGGCCGGCCTGCCGGCACGCCCGCTGCGCGACGTGGCGCGCCAGCCCGTGTTCATCGCCGCGCTGGCCAACAACGTGGTCGGGTCCGTTTCGATGATGTTCATCATGACCGCCGCACCGCTGGCCGCCGTGGCATGCAGCCACAGCATCGGCGACGGCGCCAACATCATGCAATGGCACCTGGTCGGCATGTACGCGCCCGCCTTCTTTGCCGGCACGCTTATCCAACGCTTCGGCCTGCCCCGGGTGCTGGGCGCGGGCATGCTGCTGAACGTCGCGTGTTCCTTGATCGCAATGGCGTCTCCGGCGCTGCCCGCGTTCTATGCAGCGCTGTTCTGCCTGGGGGTGGGATGGAACCTCATGTTCGTCGGCGGCACCACGCTGCTGGCGCAATCCTACCGCCCGTCGGAACGCGCCCGCGCGCAAGGGGCCGCCGAGATGCTGCGCTATGCCGCGACCGCGTTGGCGACGTTGGCGGCCGGTCCGGCGCTGGACGCCTTCGGCTGGGAAGCGCTTAACGCGGCCATGCTGCCGGTGGTTCTGGCGGCGGGCGTGATGACGTGGTGGTGGGCGCGTGGCCAGGCGATGCCCCAAGCCTCAAGATGCGGGTGAACTGATCGCGCGCCCGACAGTTTCCACGTCTTTCCCATGCAGAACGCGTGTCAGCATTTCCATTGAGTACGGCTTTTGCATGACCGGAAACGGGGCGACTGCTTGCCCACTGATGGCCTCGCTGTATCCGCTGGCAAGCACGATCCGTATATCGGGCCATTGCGCCCGGATACGGCGCCCCAGCTCAACACCGTTCATGCCAGGAAGAACCACGTCCAGAATCGCGATGTCACAGGAACCGCTTTGCGCGGTCAGGTGCGACAGCGCGGCTTCCGCATCAAGGACCCAGGTCGCGTCCTGGCCCATGTCCTTCAACATCGTGTGCACCACATCGCCCACCATGCGATTGTCTTCGACCAGCAAGACGCGATTCCGAACCTGGGGATCGCGACACTGCTGATCGCTCTCATCGTGGGTTTTTGTCGTTGCCTCGAAGGCCGGCAGATAGAGCGTAAACGTGGTCCCCTGACCCACCTGGCTGTGGACGTCGACATCGCCGCCGGACTGCTGGACAAACCCTTGCACCTGGCTCAGGCCAAGACCCGAATTTTCGTGCCGGCCTTTAGTCGAGAAAAACGGTTCGAATATATGTTTGGCGACCTCGTCATCGATCCCGATGCCGGTGTCCTTGACCGCCACCGCAACCTGCGGCGCGTGCGCATTGGGACCGCGGCCCGGCGTCGGCGTACGATCTGCCTGGCGCGCGGAAATGGTCAGGCGACCGCCCGCGGGCATCGCGTCGCGCGCGTTGATGACCAGATTCAACAGCGCCGATTCAAACTGTGCCGGGTCTGCATAGACGGTCGTGTTCCCCGGGCCCACCTCGTAGGACAAGGCGATGGACGACCCTACCGAGGCTTCAACCAGCTGTCGAAGCGACGACAGGCTGTCGCGCACGTCGAACACGTGCGGTTTAAGGGGCTGCTTTTTTCCATATGCCAAGAGCTGGCGCGTAAGTTGCGCCGCCTTCTCCGTCGTGTCGGAAATGATGCCGACATAACGCATCAAAGACGCCGGCATATCGCGTGATCTTTTCAGGAATTCGGCCGAGAACCGTATCGCCGTCAAAAAATTATTGAAGTCATGGGCAACGCCGCCGGTCAGGCGTCCAATTGCTTCCATGCGATGCACGTGATGCATGGCATCGCGCGCGGCCTGGAGTTCTTCGCGGTGCCTCTTCTGCTCCGTCACGTCGCGCGTGATCTTCGCGAAGCCCACGTGCCGCCCCTTGTCATCATGGACCGGATCGATGACGACGCTACACCAGAAGCGCGTCCCGTCTTTTCGCATCCGCCAGCCTTCCGCCTCGAAGCGCCCTTCCTTTCTGGCCGTCTCCAACGCACGTTCTGGCACCCCCGCGGCGCGGTCTTGCTCGGTATAAAACACCGAGAAGTGCTGACCGAGTATTTCGCCTTCTTTGTATCCCTTGAATCGCTCGGCGCCAGGGTTCCAACTGCTGACCCGCCCCTCTGCGTCAAGGAGATATATCGCGTAGTCCATCACGGCATCTACCAGAAGCCGATACCGGTCTTGTTCCGGAAAGTCTGCGGGTGACTGTTTCATGCTGATTCAAAATGGTCGTAAATTTGACGGCATTCCCGCGCGGGGCTGCCGTCTTGGCGCTGTAGTTTCGTGATCGTACGCGCTGACCGCCCGATCGAAAACGGGGACAACCCCGACGCCCATTTCAAAGCAATTCAAAGCCGCCTTATGACTTAGCCCTGTCGACCTGATACCCGACTTCAGCCCGGTGCCTGGGTCTGTCGATGATCTTTTATTACTGCCCGCCCTCATTGGCTTGAGCATCAAGCTCTTGCCGGCCGACGCGCGCGGTTCCCAGCGGCCGGAGCCGCGCGTATCGCGCTACGCCGTGGCGACGATGCCCGCATCGTGCAGGCGGCCGATGGCGCCACTGTCCAGGCCCAGCAGTTCGTGCAGCACCACATCGGTATGCGCTCCCAGGCACGGAGCGGGCGGGGTCGGGGTGCGGTCAAGACCTGCCACGCGGGCGGCGGCGCCGGCGCTCCAGTATTCTCCGATGCCCTCCGTGGACATGCGCTCAAAGACGGGATTGGCCGCGCCGATGCGCGGGTCGCGCTCCAGCAACTCGCCCACGGTGCTGTAGCGGCCCCAGCACACCTTGTGCTGTGTCAACGCGGCCTCGGCCTGCGCTGCGGTGCGTACCGCAAACCAAGGCTCTACCAGGCCGGCGATTGCGTCGCGGCCTTCGAAGCGCTGCGCCTCATCGCGAAAATCCAGACCCAGGCGGCTTTCGGCTGCGCTGATCGCGTCGGCGATATCGCAGCATTGAACCAGCGCATTCCACTGACCGGCCGAGATGGCCGCCACCATGATGCGCACGCCATCCGCCGTCGAAAAATCACGTCCGAAGGCGCCGTACAGGTGATTGCCGATGGACGGGCGTTCCTGTTTCAGCAGTTCTGCCTCGGCCAGCACGCCCAGGTGCGACAACATCGAGAACGCGACGTCTGACAGCGCCAGCTTGATCTCGGCGCCGCTGCCCGTGGCCGTGCGACGGTTCAGCGCAGCCGTAATGGCGAATGCGGCCTGGTAGGCGCAGGCGATGTCCCAGGCGGGCAGCACGTGGTTGACCGGCCGGTCGATGGACCCGCCGCCCGTGACCGCAGGGTAGCCGGTGGCGCAATTGACGGTGTAGTCCACGGCGGTGCTGCCATCGGCATTGCCCTGGATGGTGCAGCTGATCAGGTCGGCGCGCCGGGCCGCAAGCACGTCATGAGCCAGCCAGGGCGCGGCCACGTTCGTCAGCAATACGCCGGCTTGCGGGCCGGGCGCGGTGGCCAATGCCTGGATCAGTTCACGGCCTTCGGGCTTGCGCAGATTGATGGCGATGGATCGCTTGCCTTTGTTCAGCGCGGTCCAGTACAGGCTGCGGCCATTGCCGTCGGCCTGCGGCATGCGCGGCATGCGGCCGTAGTCGATGCCGCCGCCGATCATGTCCACGCGTATGACGTCGGCGCCGAATTGCGCCAGGGTCAGGCCGGCCAGCGGCGCGGCGATGAAGGCCGAGCTTTCGATGACGCGGACCCCGCCAAGGAAGGAATAGGTCATCGGGTCAGGCCCTCTCGAACACGGCCGCCATGCCCTGGCCGCCGCCTATGCACATGGTTTCGAGCCCATAGCGTTCGCCACGGCGCGACAGTTCGTGCAACAACGACGTCATGATGCGCACGCCGGTCGCGCCCACGGGGTGGCCCAGCGAAATGCCGGAGCCGTTCACATTGAAGCGGCCGGGGTCATTCCAGCCCCAGCCCTTGGCGCAGGCCAGCGCCTGGCAGGCAAAGGCTTCGTTCAGTTCCACCAGGGCCATGTCGTCAAAGCCCAGGCCGTTGCGGGCAAACAGTTTCTGCACGGCAGGCACGGGCCCGATACCCATGTGCGAGGGCTCGCAACCGGCGGCCGCCCAGCTGTGCAAATAGCCGATGGGTTCAAGTCCCAGCGCTTCAAGCTTGTCTTCGGCCACGATCAGGCAGGCCGCCGCCGCGTCGTTCTGCTGGCAGGCGTTGCCGGCCGTCACGATGCCGTCTTTCAGGATGGGCTTAAGGCGTGCCAGCTGTTCCAGCGTCAAGTCGCCGCGGATGCCTTCATCGCGCGACACCACGATGGGCTCGCCCTTGCGTTGTGGCACGCGCACCGGCACCACTTCGTTTTCGAACTTGCCGGATTCCCAGGCGGCCAAGGCGCGCTGGTGGCTGCGCAGCGCAAAGGCGTCGGCCTCTTCGCGCGTGATGGCGTAGTCGCGCGCCAGGTTCTCGGCGGTTTCTATCATGCCGCTGATCGTGCCGAAGCGCGACACAGGCTGCGAGCGTTCGCGGCCGCGTTCCAGCCGATCGTGAAAGCGGACTGTGCCCGCGCGCTTGCCCCAACGCATATCGGTGGTGTAGTACTCGACGTTGCTCATGCTTTCCACGCCGCCGGCCATGACCACGTCGGCCACACCGGTTTGCACCATCATCGCGGCGGTGGCGATGGCTTGCAGGCCGCTGCCGCAACGTCGGTCCAGCTGCATGCCCGCAACCTCGACGGGAAAGCCCGCTTGCAAGGCGACCCAGCGGCCCGTGCAGGGCACTTCGCCGTTGGCGTATGAATGCGCGAACACCACATCTTCAATGCGGGCCGGGTCCAGCCCGGTGCGTTCGATGATGGCTCGGGCAACGGTGGCGCCCAGCTCTTCCACGGGTACGGGGCGCAACGCGCCTCCGAATGCGCCGATGGGCGTGCGTAGGGGGGATACGATAGCGGCGCGTTTCATGCGGCCTCCTGGAGATGAGATCGAATCGGATCGAAGCAATGTCTGCGCGGTGCGATTGCCGCGCGCAAGTCGGGCGAAGCGTGGGCGTCAGCCATGTTCATGTCCCTGCCGCGCATCATGCAGCGCGTCCGGGAACCGGGGCGTTTCCTTGGCCAGAAAGGCGCGCACACCCTCGCGGGCTTCCGCCGAGGTAAATGCGCGCTCGGATAACGGCAGCGCGCGCGCAATCGCGCCGGCTTCCGTGTCGTCCCAGCTGTAGCCGATGGCGGTCTTGCACAAAGACATTGCCAGCGGCGGCCGTGCGCCCAAGGCGCCCGCCAAGGCCAGGGCCTGGGCCTGCGCCTGGCCCGCCTGCGAAACCCGGTTGACCAGGCCCCACGCCAGCGCCGTCGCGGCATCAATGGGCTCGCCCAGCAGCATCATTTCCTTGGCGCGCGTCACACCGATACGGCGGGTGACCCGTACCGGCCCACCACTGCCCGGAAACACGCCCAGCTTGATTTCAGGCAGCGCAAAACGCGCCGCCGGGTCCGCCACGATGAAATCGCAGCACACGGCAATTTCCAGGCCGCCGCCGAACGCCACGCCATGCACCGCGGCCACCGTGGGCTTGGGAAAGTCAGCCAGCCGCGCGAACACCCGGTGCTGAAGCTCCAGCTTTTCGGGGCCGATGCGTCCGGGCTGCATCAGGGGTTGGAATTCGGCAATGTCCGATCCCGCGCAAAACGCCCTGCCCGCGCCGGTGAGCACCACGGCGCGCACGCGGGGCTCCACGGCCAACGCGTCCAGCGCCTGGCCCAGCGCCACCGTCAAGCCTCGGAACACCACGTTCAGCGGCGGGTTGTCCAGCGTCAGCACCGCGACGCCGTCGTCGCGGATGTCGCAGCGGATGGGCATGTAATCAGCCATAGCGGCCACCCGTGACGTGCAGCACCTCGCCCGTGATGAAGCTGGCGGGCTCCGACACCAGGAATGCCACGGCGTTGGCAATGTCCTCGGGCTTGCCCACGCGTTTGATCGGCTGCATCTGCACCGCGCGCTCCTTGATGGTGTCGTAGGTGGGCAGCGCCTGCACCATCTCGGTTTCCATGAAGCCCGGCGCCACGCAATTCACCGTGATTCCATAGCGCCCTTCTTCGATGGCCAGCGCCTTGGCCATGCCGATCAGGCCTGCCTTGGCGGCCGAGTAATTCGCCTGCGTCGGGTTACCGAAATGCGCGCGCGAACTGATATTGACGATGCGGCCCCAGCCTTGGTCAATAAAGTGCGGCATGACCGTCTTGCACGCCAAAAAGGCACCTTTCAGCATGACTTCCATGACCAGGTCCCAATCCTGCTCGCTCATCTTGACGAGGTATTTGTCGCGCGGAAAGCCCGCGTTGTTCACCAGGATGTGGACGCCGCCAAAGGTGGCGATGGTCTCGTCGACCAGGCGCTGCACGTCAGCCGCCTTGGTGATGTCGGCCACGATGCAATGCGCCTGCAAGCCGTCGGCGCGCAGCGCGGCGGCGGTGGCTTCGGCCTGCTCGGCCAGGACGTCGGTGATCACCACACGCGCGCCTTCAGCGGCCAGCTTGCGGGCGGTGGCCGCGCCCAGGCCCCGGGCGGAACCCGTGACGATGGCCACTTTGTCGTTGATCTGCAGATCCATAACGGTCTCTCTTTATGCAAGGTAAGGCGCGCGCGGCGTCGCGTGCGCGCGGATTCAGTCGGACAAGTCGATGCGGCCGGAACCCAGCACGACGACGCGGCGTTCCATGGCGGTAGTGCGCAGCGAGACGACGCCACCGTCGCGCCACATCTCGGTGCGCAAGGTGTCGCCCGGCAACACCGGCGCGGTAAAGCGCACCCGCATGCCGCGCACGGCACCGGCGTCATAGCCCAGCAGCGCGCGCAGCACGGCGTGCATGGCCACGCCCATCGTGGCCAGCCCATGCAGGATGGGCCGCTCAAACCCCGCCGCGCGTGCCGTGGCCGGGTCCGCGTGCAAAGGGTTGGCGTCACCGTTCAGGCGATACAGCAGCGCGGCCTGCGGCAGGGTGGCCAGGTCGCAAACCGCATCCGCAGCCCGGTCGGGCAATACATGCGCGGGCAGCGGTGCGCGGCCATGCGTTGCCCCCTGCGTGGCGCCGAACCCGCCGTCGCCGCGCAGCATCGTGGTCTGCGTCACCGTGGCCAGCAGCTCGCCGCTGGCGGCGTCGACGATGCGCCGGTCTTGCAGCATCAGCGCTCCTTTTTCGGCGCCCTTGTCGTGCAGGCCCACGATGCGGTTTTCGCCGACGATGTGGCCGCTGGCGCGCAAGGGGCGTTGGAGTTCGATGTGCTGTTCGGCGTGCACCAGCTTGCGCCAGGTAATTCCGGTGTCGGGCTGGTCTGCCCAGAATCCGAAGTAGCCCAGGATGTTGGCCAGCGTCGGCAAGGCGCAAAGCCCGCCCGGCGCGTGTTCGTACACATAGCGCAGCTGGCCGGCATCCAGCGGATCGGCGCCCAGGCCGCAACCCAGCGCATACAGCACGGTGTCGCATTCACGGTAGCGATGCGAACGCGGTTCGAACGGCCGGTTCAACAGGAGGTCGGGATTGATCGGCATGATGGCCACCTGATCAGAGCGTGCCCGGGCCGGGGCCACGGGCAACATCCGCGCGCGCATCCCCGTCGGCGGCCAGTTCGATTACCGCGTCCACGGCATAGGCCCCCTGCCCCGCGGGCAAGGCGATCACCGGATTGAGGTCTATCGATTGCAGGCGCGGCCCGGCCTCGTGTGCGAAGTGCGACAAGCGCGACAGCATGATGGCCAGTGCCTTCACATCAGCAGGCGGCTTGCCGCGCGCGCCTTGCAGCAGCGGCGCCCCTTTGATGGACAGGATCATCTGTTCAGCGGTGTCGATGTCGAACGGGCAGCGACGCAGGACGACGTCCTTCATGATCTCGACGAAGATGCCGCCCAGTCCGAACATGGCCACCGGGCCAAAAACCGGATCGCGCTGGGTGCCCAGGATGCACTCGACGCCACCCGACAATTGGCGCGCGACCAGCACGCCTTCAATGCGTGCATCGGGTGCCGCCGTTGCCGCACGCTCCAGCAACCGGGCATGGCCCGCTTGCACCGCTTGCGCGTTTGCAACGTCCAACAGCACGCCGCCGATTTCCGACTTGTGCAGAATGTCTGGCGACAGGATCTTCATGACGACGGGGTAGCCGATTTGTTCCGCCGCCGCGACCGCCGCTCGGGCATCGGCGCACACGCGCTCTTCGGCCACGGCGATGCCGGCCTGCGCCAGGATTTGCTTGGCCGTGGCTTCGCTGGGCGTGGCGTCGGGCAGCGGGATCGACACGGGCGCGGATGGCGTCTTCTGCCCAGCCGGCCGCGCAAACGCGGCGCCGAATCGTCCCATGGCTTCAATGGCAGCCACGGCGCGGGCGGGGTCTTCGTAGACCGAGAACCCGTCGTCTTCGTACTGTTGCACCCGTTCGCGCGAGGCCAGAATGCACAGCACGAACAAGCGGTCCGGATGCCGCTCACGCACTGCGTTCAGCTGCGCGCGCAGGCCGTCGGCAATCGATGCCGCCCCAACGGTGTAGGTGAAGAATCCAAGAATGGATTGATAGCCGCCCTCTTGGACCACGGCATCCGCGAAGCGGCCCGCAATGGACAGGTCATTCATGAACTGTGCAGTGCAATCCACAGGATTGCGCGGCGCGCAGAACGGAATCAATTCCTTCAAATGCCGTTGCGCGGCGGCAGGCATTTGTGGCATGGGCAAACCACACAGCTCGGCCGCGTCCGACACGATCACGCCGGCCCCGCCACTTACCGTGATGACGCCCAGGGAATTATGCACGGGGTAAATGCGGCGCGTAGCCAGCCGCGCCACGTCCAGCATGTGTTCGGTGGACCGGGCGCGCACCACGCCGTGTTCAGCCAACACGGCGTCCGTCACGGCGTCGTTGCCGGCGATGGACGCGGTATGCGATTGGGCGGCCGCGCTGCCCACTTCACTGGTGCCCACCTTCATCATGACCACGGGCTTGCGGGCCAGCCGCGCGGCTTCCAATGCGGCCAGCAAGCGCTGCCCGTCGCGGATGCCCTCGGAGTACACGGCGATGACGTCGGTGTCGGGATCATCGACAAATGCCTGCACCATGTCGCCCAGGCTGATGTCGCTTTCATTGCCGCTCATGACGCAAGCGGACACGCCGATGCCGTAGTCGCGCGCAAGGCCCAGGATGTGGCTGCCATAGGCCCCGGACTGGCTGGCGATTCCGACGCGGCCTGCTTTGGGAAAACCGCTTTCCACCACCGACGTAAAGCTGCCGTAGAACCCGATGCGAGGATTCAACACCCCCAAAGAGTTGGGCCCAAGCAAGCGCAGCCCGTAGCGGCGCGCGGCGGCGATCATGCGGTCTTGCAGCGCCGCGCCCTGCGCGTCGGCCTCGGCAAAACCGGCCGAAAACACGATGGCGACACGCGTGCCGCGCTTGCCCAGTTCCTCGACCACATCGGGCGCCAGCTTGGCGGCCACGGCCACGATGGCCAGGTCGGGCGTTTCCGGCAGGTCGGCCACGCTGGCATAGGCGGGGACGCCTTGAATCGTGGAACGCTTGGGGTTCACGGGCATCAGCCGGCCCTGGTAGCCCTGCTGGCGCATGTAGGCAATGGGGCGGCCGCCGATACGCAGCGCGTCGTCGGAAGCACCAATGATGGCGATGGATCGTGGATGGATCAAAGACGCCAGGGCGTGACGGTCAGACATGAAGGAACGACTCCGGATTGAATGGCGGGTCAGGCGGCCGCAATGATGGCGACCGCCCGGCATGGCTTACTGGACGGTGGCGCCCGACGCTTGGACAACCGGCGCCCAGCGCTTGATCTCGGATGCGATCTGCTTGTCGAAGTCAGCCGGCGTGGACCAGCTGGCGGGGAAGCCCTGCGCGTCCAGGCGGGTCTTGATGTCGGGGTCGGCCAGCACCTTCTTCAGTTCCGCGTTCAAGCGGTCGACGATCGGCTGCGGGGTGTTCGCGGGCGCCATCAGGCCATTCCAGACCTCCGCGTCGAACCCGGCCACGCCGGATTCCGCCACCGTGGGCACGTCGGGCAACAGGGGCGACCGCGCCGTTCCCGTGATCGCAATGGCCTTCAGGCGGCCGGACTGCACCTGCGGCAATGCCGAGAACATCAAGTCCAGTACGACTTGCGTATTGCCGGCCATCACGTCCGACATGGCTGGCGCGCTGCCGTTGAACGGCACATGGGTCAGCTTGATGCCGGCCTTGCTGGCCAGTAGTTCGGTCGTCAGGTGGGTGGACGAACCATTGCCCGCGCTGGAAAAGAACATTGCGCCTGGCTCGGCTTTCGCGCGGGCGATCAGGTCCTGGATATTGTTGATGCCCAGCTTGGGGTTGACCATCACCAGCATGGGGCCGCTGGACAAGCGGCTCACGCCCATCAGGTCTTTCGTGATGTCGTAGCGCAGGTTCTTGTATAGCGACGGATGAATGGCGTGCCCGGTCGTAACCAGCAGCAGCGTGTAGCCGTCGGCCGGCGCCCTGGCCACGCTTTCGGCGCCGATGTTGCCCGACGCGCCTGCCTTGTTTTCGACGATGACCGGTTGCCCCAGTTGTTCGCCCAGCTTCTTGCCGACCAAGCGCACGACGATGTCGTTGGTGCCGCCGGGCGGATAGGGAACGATGATCTTGATGGGCTTGTCGGGGTAGTCCGCGGCCTGTGCGGCGGCATGTGCGGGGGCAAGCGGCAAGGCGGTGGCGGATAGCGCGGCAAAGCCAAATGCAATGGCGGCCGACACGCGGCGGGCGAGTTTCATAGGGTTGTCTCCAGGTGTTATGACCGCGCCGTCATGGACTGCGCAAGTGCTGTTTTAGGTGCCCATCCTAGAGATGCCACCCATACTTGATCAAATACTTTGCATGTACACTTCTATTCATTCTGTGTATACCTGGCCGGCGGCTTGGTCCGCGTCGCCCCCGCCCTGCCCCGCCTCACAAGGTCGATCACGATGGAACTGCGTCAACTCAAACAATTCGTGGCGGTTGCCCAGACGCAAAGCTTCAGCCGCGCCGCTGAACGCCTGTTCATGGCGCAGCCGCCGCTGTCCGTCGCCATCCGCAAGCTGGAAGACGAAATCGGCGTGGCTCTGCTCGAGCGCGGGTCGCGCGGCGTCAAGCTGACACCGGCCGGGCATGCGGCGCTGGCGGCGGCGACCAAATGCCTGGATAGCGCGGCCGATGTCATCACCGCTGCGCGCCAGGCGGCCAACGGTGAAAGCGGCGGCTTGCGCATCGGCTTTATCGGGTCCCTGACCTTCAGCCTGCTGCCGCGCCTGATCCAGCATTTCAGCCGGCGCTATCCCCACATCAAGCTGGACCTCAGCGAATCGACCAACCTGGGCCTGCTGTCGATGATCGACGCGGAAACCGTGGACGTCGCCTTTGTGCGCGAACCGACCACGCATCCCAGCAACATGGTCTTCGAACCCATTTCGCGCGACGTGTTCTGCGTGGCCATGCCCGCCGATCATCCGCTGGCGCGCAAGCAGTCGCTGTCGCTACAAGAGTTGCGCGATCAGGATTTCATCGGCTATACGCCGTCGCGCGTCGGCGGCCTGAACGCCGCCGTTATGCATTTGCTGCGCGAAGCCGGCGTGTCGCCGCGAGTGACGCAAGAAGCCGTCCAGGTGCAAACCGTGGTGGGACTGGTGCGCAGCGGCTTGGGCATCGCGCTGGTGCCCTCGATCAACGCGGAGTTCATGCCGGCCGACGTCGAATTCCGGCCCCTGAACGACTTGCCCGAATCGTCCAACATCGGCATCGCGCTGGTTTATCGCGAGCGCGACACCAATCCCGTCATCGCAAGGTTTGTCGCCAGCATTCAGCAAAGCATCGCGGACCATGGAGCGAGTTTGCAACGCTAAGCCGCGATGCGTTCCCGACCCATCCCGTTGCGGTCGGCGCTTCCCAGCGTTCGAAGGCCCCGCCGCCCCACCGGGTGCGCCGGCGGCATGCCCACGGCAGGTAAACTCCCGCCTTCCATTTCATGGGACCTTTCTATGCCCCCAACACAGCGTGTTGCTCTTGTCACCGGCTCAACGTCAGGCATCGGCGCCGCCATTGCGCGCCGGCTGTCCAAAGACGGCTACGCAGTCGTTCTGCACTCGCGCAGCTCGGTGGACGTGGGCATCTCCATGGCGCGCGAACTGGGTCTGGCGGCTTATGTGCAAGCCGACCTTGCCCAAGACGCAGACCGGGTCCGCCTGGTGCACGAAGCCGTGGCGCATTGGGGCCGCCTGGATGTCGTCGTGAACAACGCGGGCATCAGCCGCGTGGTGCCGCATGCGGATATGGCAGCAGCCACCCCCGACATCTGGCGCGAGTTGCACGAGGTCAATGTCATCGCGCCGTTCCGTATCATCGCGCTGGCCGAGGCCGCACTGCACGCGTCCGCCGCAACCGGCACACCGGCCTGCGTGGTCAACGTCAGCTCGCATGCAGGCGTTCGTCCCAAAGGCGCGTCTATCCCCTACGCCGCAACGAAAGCGGCGCTAAACCACGTCACGCGCTTGCTGGCGGTCTCGCTCGCCCCGGATATACGCGTGAACGCCGTCGCGCCGGGCTTGGTCGATACGCCCCTGGCCGCCGACTGGACCGCAGCCCAGCAGTTATGGCGCGAACGCGCACCGATGCGGCGCGCCGCGAAGCCGGAGGATATTGCGCAGGCGGTGTCGATGCTGGTTGAGTCGAACTATCTGACTGGGGAAATTCTGCTGTCGGATGGTGGGTTGAATCTGACGTGATCCGGGCAACGCCGAGTTGACAATCAACCCTCTGTACCCCGTTCCAGCGCCTCTGCGAACTTGCGCATCAGGCGTACCAAGTCCGTGATGTCTTCGGCGGCCCAGTCCTGAAAGATGCCTTTTGCCAGGCGCTCGCGCGCCTGATCAAGCTTGTCGGTCACGGCCTTGCCCTCGGATGACACCACCGTTTCGCGCATTCGGCGGTCGTCCGGATTCTCGTGCCGCATCACCATCCCCATGCGTTCCAGCTTGGCGACCTGGCGGCTAATGGTGGTGTAGTCCCTGCCAAGGCGATCCGCCAGATCGACCACGCCGATCGGCCCCACCCGTTCAATCACCACCAATAGGCGAAACAGCGCCTGGTCCAGCTGCACGCCGGCTTCCGCGATCAGGCGTTCGTCGTTCCTGGGGCGGTTCATCACGCTCACGATCGTGATCAAGGACCGATGAAGATCCTTCAGCTGCGCGGAGATATGTGTATCTTGCACTTTCTTTTTGGTGACCATAGACTCCCCTTTTAATGTGTGCATATTACACATACTTGGAGAGCGACATGCGTAACCCCGTTGACGTCCTGATCTGCGGTGCCGGCGCTGCCGGCCTGACCCTGGCAATAGAACTGGCGCGGCGCGGCGTGCGCTTTGCCCTTATCGAAAAACTCCCTTCCCCCTTTGCGGGCTCGCGCGGCAAAGGGATTCAACCGCGCACCCAAGAAGTATTTGAAGACCTGGGGATCCTTGACCGGGCCATGGCCGCCGGTGGCATCTACCCCACGATTCGCAAATACTCGGCCGACGGCAGTCATGAGGATCAGGAAGTCACGACGGTTGCCGAACCTACGCCCGCCGAGCCCTATCCGCTTCCGTTGATGGTTCCGCAGTTCAAGACCGAAGCGATCATGCGAGAGCGGCTGTTGGAACTGGGCCGTGCGCCGGAGTTTGGTGTCGAGCTGATCGGGATGGAGATCAACGCCGACGGGATTGAAGCCGTGCTGGCCACCCCGGACGGGAAGCAGAGGGTCCACGCTCGCTATCTGGTGGGCGCCGACGGCGGGCGCAGTCTGGTGCGCCGCACGCTGGGCATCGGCTTTCCGGGCAAGACGTTAGGGGTGCGCGCCATCGTGGCCGATGTCGTGCTGGAAGGCTTGTCGCGTGATAGGTGGCACCAGTTCAACGGTCATGGCGCGGGTCCCCTGGCCATCTGCCCGCTTGCAGGCACCGACCTGTTCCAGATCCAGGCGCCGGTCCCTCTTGAGGGCGACGTCGACCTGTCCGCTGCCGCGCTGACAAAACGCGTTGCCCTGCACACCGCGCGCACGGACATCACGGTCCACTGCGTTGCCTGGTCTTCGACCTACAACATGAATGCCAGGCTGGCAGATCATTACCGGGATGGCCCCGTGTTCCTCGTCGGCGATGCGGCGCATGTCCATCCGCCCACCGGCGGGCAAGGCTTGAACACCAGCGTGCAAGACGCCTACAACCTGGGCTGGAAACTGGCCGCCGTACTCGCTGGCGCGCCCGAGGCGCTGCTGGAGACCTACGAAGCCGAACGCCGGCCCGTGGCCGCGAACGTGCTCGGCCTGTCCACCCGACTGCTTGCGGGTTTCAAGACCGGGGACAACAGGCGGACCCGTGAAGTCCAGCAACTGGACATCGGGTACCCGACGTCGCCGCTATCGCTTCCGTTGCAAGCTGACAGCCGACTTGAGCCGGGCAGTCGCGCGCCCGATGCCGTTGTGCGCGGCGCGGGCGGCAGCCCAACGCGGTTGTTCAACCTGCTTAAGGGCACGCACTGGACCTTGCTGGTCAACGGCGCATCAACCTTTGCGCCGCGCGCAGGCTTGCGCATCCACTGCATTGGCGCCGGCCTGGAGATCGAAGACCCTCTGGACCAGTTCGCCAGCTTCTACGGGTTGGCCAAGGGGGCCGCCGCGCTGATCAGGCCCGACGGGTATCTGGCGGGCGTCTTTGCCCGGGATAGCGCCGCCGTGCTGCAAGCGCACCTGGATCGGTACTGCAAGATTCTGTGAAAAGACGCTGGCGTCGTGCCGGCAAGGTGGACAGGCTGCCGGGCCGCGCCAAGCACAACGCCGCGCGACCGCCTCGATGTGGACGTTGATGGAAGTTCAGCGCGCGTCTCGGCTGGCGCCTGGGGGCAGACCGGTAACACGCTTGAACGCACGGCTGAATGCTGCTTGCGACGTATAGCCCAAGCGCTCGGCTACCGTGTCGATCGGCAGCCTGTCGTGCGTCAGCCATTGCCTGGCAAGACGCATCTTCAACTCGATGGCGTAGCGCAGCGGTGGCGTTCCCACCGTTGCATGAAATCGCTCGGCAAAAACAGAGCGAGAAATATTGCACTCGCCCGCCAACTCAGCCAATTTCCAATCTCGGGCGGGTTGGCGGTGCAAGGCGAGGATGGCGCGCGCAAGCCGTGGATCCCGCAGCGCTGCGGCCAGGCCGGAGGCATTGTCGCAACCGCACTCGATCCATCCCCGGACAATCATCGCGGCGACCACTTCGGCCAGTCGCGCCAGAATGTCCGCGAACCCCACGCGTCTGGAACAGATCTCGCCTTTCATCGCGGACAGAATCGGAACCATGCCAGGAAAGCGGTCGCTGTCGGCGTTCACGCACATGACATCCGGCATCAGCTGCCCCAAGGCCCGCATGCCGCCAAGGTCGAATTCCATGCAACCGTAAAAGAAAATTGCGCTGGGTACGCTGCTGGTGCTTGGACACGCATCCACGTCGGTGACGGAATTGCCGATCAAGGCGGCTTCAAGCGTATCGATATCCTGCAAGTCCGCGTCGTCGGCGGAAAGCCATTGATGAGCTTGCCCATGGGGCAGAAACACCGCATTGCCGGCACTCAATTCGTGCAAGCCGCCCTCAGCGGTACGTAGCACGGCCGAGCCCACCGCCAAGTAGTAGAAGAAACCGTGGCCGGCCTTCGCGTCAATGCTCAGTCCAAAACTAGGCCCGGTCTGCACCCGCCGGTACTGCACCCCGCGCAGACGCATTCCGGCAAGCAGCTCACTAATCAAGTGCGGAGGAAGCGCGTAATCCTGCGAGGTCAACATCGGATTTTCTATCAAAAACTTAGTACGCCGCATCATAGATCATCCCAAGCACACGTCCTAGACTGCACTCACTGATTTTTTAGGATGCGTGCAATGCGTAGTGTTGTTGATGTTTCAAACCCCGAAGGTTCAGCCAGCCCGGTGGACATTGAGCCGGTGTCAGCGGCATGGACCGCAGTGTTCTCGCTGGCGATGGGTGTATTCGGCCTGTTGACCGCGGAGTATCTGCCGGCAAGCCTACTGACGCCCATGGCAGAAGCTCTGCACGTATCAGAAGCCATGGCGGGACAGGCTGTGACGGTGACTGCGGTGGTGGCGTTATTTGCAGGCTTGCTGGTGCCCGGTCTTACCCGCGGCCTGGATCGCCGTACGGTGCTGCTGGGCTTTTCCGCTTTAATGATTGTGTCCAACCTGCTGGTTGCAGCGTCGTCGCAGATGTGGGTGCTGCTTTTGATGCGCGTTCTACTTGGAATCGCCCTGGGCGGGTTCTGGAGCATGGCGGCAGCTGTCGCCATGCGACTGGTGCCGACGGCGCTCTTGCCACGCGCGTTATCGATCATCTTCAGCGGCATTGCCGTGGGCACAGTGGTCGCCGTGCCGTTGGGTAGCTATCTTGGTGGCCAGTTTGGATGGCGCAGCGCCTTTGTCGCCGCCGCGGCAGTGGGTGTATTGACCCTGGCATTCCAATGGTTCACGTTACCGAGGATGGCGCCGCGCCGGCCCGCGCGGCTCCGAACGATCTTGGACGTTCTCTTGCGGCCCGGCATCGCGCTTGGCATGTTTGGCTGCATTCTGGCGCATACGGGCCATTTCGCTCTCTTCACCTATATTCGGCCGTTTCTGGAAAGCACTGCCGGCGTGGGAACGAACGGGCTGGCGCTGATGCTGCTTGGCTTCGGCGTGGCGAATTTCGCAGGCACCATGCTCGCAGGCTGGTTGATGCAGCGCAGCCTATCTGTGACCTTGGCCCTCATGCCGGCCCTGGTCGGTGGCAGTGCCTTGGCGATGGCGCTTTTCCCCGCGTCCCTACCGGGTCAGGCAACGTTGGTTGCGGCATGGGGCCTCGCGTTCGGTGGCGTGCCGGTTGCATGGTCAAACTGGGTCGCGCGCGCCGTGCCGGATCAGGCTGAAAGTGCCGGCGGAATGGTGGTGGCGTCGGTGCAGTCCTCCATCGCCATGGGCGCCGCGGCCGGCGGTGCCATGTTCAGCCTGACAGGCATTGAGGGCGTCTTTGTTGCGGGAGGCTGTGTCATGCTGCTTGCCGGCTTGTTCATCTGGATGCGGGTAAAAGTACCCGCGCCTTCGATCAGAGCAGCCGCAACACCCGCCATTCATCTGTGACCCTGCCGCCATAAAGAGCATCCCTCGTTGCCCAAGGCAGCTTGTGTAGCTTGTGTAGCTGCCTTCGTCTCGGTTCGGATCATCTTGGCGACTCGACACTTGTCGACGTTATGATGCGTCCGACCGATCGAATGGAAAGTCCAGTTGCCCACCGCCAACACAACAATGTCCAACCAAACACATGCCCGTTTTTCTCAAGCACAACCCAGTCGCGGTACGTAAAGGCAAGGTCATCGTGGTGGGCGGCGGCATCATGGGCGCGTCGGCAGCTTGGCATCTGTCCAAAGCGGGCGCATCCGTCACGTTGATCGAACGTGCGCCCGATTGCCTCATCAGTGCAACCGCCTGTTCTTTCGGCTGGGTCGGTGCCAGCGCCAGCACGCCTTCTGACAACCAAGCAGCGTTCGCTGAAAGATTGAAGGCGCTGGAGGAGTTCGCGTATATCGAGCGCGAGCTCAGCCCGCTGCCGATCGCAGCGCGCGGCGCGCTTCTCTGGCGGTCCACGGAGGACGAAACGGCAGCCATGATTGCAGAGCATCGGGCCGCCGGCACCCGAATCGAGCGGCTCACTCGGTCCCAAATTGCCGAGAAGGAACCGACGATTTCGAATCCGCCATCGCTCGCCGCCTGGGCACCAAGCGACTTCGCACTGGAAGCGGGCGCATTGGCACGCCAGCTGCGGGCAGGAGCGCAGGCCGCCGGGGCTTGCGTCCGCCGGGGAACGGTTCAAGCCGTCAATGCCGCGGGAAATCGGATCACGGGAATCGTCGTGGACGGAAAGGAATTTCCGGCCGACATTGTCGTGCTTGCCAATGGCTATGGCTCGCGCGCCCTTGCTCTGACGGTCGGCGTGGACCTTCCGATCTATGAGTCGCCGGCAGTGTTGCTTCGATTCGGTACTGAAGTTGCCGGCCTTCGTCACCTGGTTTGCGCGGAAGAAATGGAGCTGCGCCCATCCTTGGGAGGCGGCCTAGTTTCTGCCGCTGACTATCCAGAATGCGGTGAAACGGGCCTTCCCGCACTAGCCGCGCAAACCGGAAACGCGATTTCCCGACTGTTTGGGACCGCGGCGGCGCCTTCCCTGCTTTCCATAACCGCTGCGATGCGTCCTATGACGACCGACAGCAAACCGCTTTGCGGCCAGGTGGGAAGAATCGAGGGCCTATTTGCATTGGTTGCACATCCCGGCGTAATCCTTGCGCCCCTGCTTGCTCGCCGTTGCGCCGACGCGGTTCTGCGTTCTTGATTCGGAATTGATCGACATCGACGCGAAATAGTTACGCACTACCGGCGTGCCGGTCGCGAAATTCGATTGATTCCACGCACTGCCCGGCAGCACGCCAAGCCTGTATCCCGCCAATTAAATATCTGGCGTCGATGCCCATCGCCTGAAGGGTGGCCGCCAGCCCTTGGCTAAGTTCGTGGCCTTCGGCGCAATAGACGACCACGGCCTGCGTGCTTGCTATCGTGTCTTTCCAGTCCAGCCACAAAGCGGGGTCAAGCCATTGGCCTTCAGGGATTGACACCCCATCCTCCATGCGCCTGAGCTTGCGTCGCACGTCTATCAACGTATGGGGAAACCCGGCGCTGCGCCAAACCGCAAGTTCGGGAATGGATATGCTTTGCATGATGGACTCCTTGAGCGGGCTTAATGCATCAGCGGGTAAATCGCCAGGCCGATCAGCGCCGCGCCCGTCACGATCATCGGTTCGGGCAGTTTTTTAAACCGTAACAACAGCAGCACCGCGGCCATCGCCAACATCAGTGTCGGCATATCGACGATTGTGCGTCGGGCGATAACGATGACTGCGCCCGCGATAGCGCCGATTGCCGCGGCCGTCACGCCGTCAACGAATGCGAGGACACCGGGCAGTTTTCCGTACTTTTTAAAATAGGGTGCTGGGACGATGGTGAACAGATAACAAGGCAGAAAGGTGGCCAGCGCCGCCACACAGGCGCCGGGAAAACCGGCCACCAGGTAGCCGATGAAACCCACCGTGATAACGACGGGTCCCGGTGTGATCATGGCCACCGCTACGGCATCCACGAACTGCTTGTCATTGAGCCAGTGAAAGTCGGTGACCACGCCGCCATAGAGAAACGGCACGATGGCCAGGCCGGAACCAAAAACGAAAGCGCCCGCCTTGGCGAAGAACAGTCCGATCTGCCAGAGCAGCGGCCAATCCAGCGTAGTTAGCGCCGTGCCCGCTGGCGCAAACATCGCGGCCGCTGCCGGCAGATGGCCGGACTTCAGCCACCGGGGCGGCGCGCGCCAGAACCAGACGAGCAGGCCGGCCGCCAGAAACAGCCAGGCTATTTCAGACTCGGTGATAACGGTTACGACAGCCAGCACCAGATAGATGGCCCACAACAGCTTGTCGCGGCCCACGCTCTTGGTAGTGAGCTTGTAGCCGCTGATGGCAATGATGCCGATCACGGCGGCGCTCACGCCGTAGAACACCGCTTGCATCCAGGCCAGGCCGCCGAAACGCACGTATGCCCAGCCCAGCGCAACAACCATGAAGAACGATGGCAGGACGAAGGCGATGCCCACCAGCGTGGCGCCAAGAATGCGGTAGTGCACGTAGCCGAGGTAGATAGCAAGCTGCGCGGCCAGAGGGCCTGGCGCCAGCTGGGCCAGCGCTAAACCTTCCTTGTAGTCGCCGTCCGTGATCCAGCCCCTGCCCTCGACTAGATCGCGGTGCATGTAGCCGGCCAAGGCAACAGGCCCGCCGAAACCGACGGCCCCCAGCCGGACGAAATACCAGGCTAATTGCCAAAGGGTATAGCCAGGCGGCGAGACAAACGTCGCGGCGTGGTCGCGGGCGGATTCTTCAGCGGGATTCACGGTCGCGCTCTTGGCAAGGAAGGGTCATGTCTGACGCCCACCGGAGAAATGGGCGTACAGAGAATCCAGCACGGCGCCGACCTCGGCTAACAGGGCATCGTCGTCGGGCAGGCGCTTGCGCGCGCCGGCCAGCATGGCCTCGAAACCGGCGGCTTCCGGCGCGGCGGCGCCGCCGACGTCAAGCCCATGCACCAAGGCGCCCAGGCGTGCAAGGCCCCGGTTGTCTTCCAGTCCGAAGCTGGCAAGCAGCACCTCGAACGACACCCTGTTGCCCACGTGTGTGAAAGTGGCACCGTCGAAGTCAAATCCCAGGGCATCAGGCGGGCAGTCGACCGGGTTCTCGATCCAAAGGAAGCGCGCGGACGGGTCGATGAAGCGCTGGATCAGCCAGGCACTAGCGACCCGGTCTACCCAGACATGGCGCCGGGTCGCCCAGAGCCGGCCCCGGTAATGCATGGGATCGCGGCGCGCGATGCTTCCCTCCTGGGCGACATGAGGTTCGCCGGGCGACAGAAGGGATTCGATGGCATTGGCGAAATCGCGCTGCTGGGCTTGAGCGCGCAGCGAGGCTTCGCCCGGGAAGAAATCGATCCGCTGCAACGCCAGGTAGCTGCGTTCGTGACGGCGCAACAGTCGGTTCAGTTCCGGCCCATTCAAACCGGCCAGCGTCTGGCGCGCCTGGGCCAGTTCCGCCAGCCAGGCTTCGTAGTCGGCCGAGCGGTCGAACAGCTGCTGGAACGAGGCGGACTCGTCGTTGTCGCGGGGCTGGACCCGCAGCAACCAGGCCTGGCCGCCTTCTTCAGTTGTTTCGGTGGCCAGATCGGCCAATTGTGCGGATTGCTCGGCATGAGCCGGCAGCAGATAGGCGCCGTCGCGCAAGGCGGTGCAGCCCAGGGCCTTCAGCTTGCGCCAGATGCGCATGCGCGCGGTGGCACCGCCGGTGGGCAGGCTGACGATAAGCAGAAGCCACGAGGATGCGAGCGAGGTGTCCATGGGAAGCAGAATAAGAAGAGGTTGCGATCTCTGCAATCATGTAGAGATCGCTACAACGCTTTTTTCGCTTGCCCTGATTGGCGGCATGGTTTTCAGCCTGGATATCCTCCCGGGGGGGATATGATTTCCGCATGGAAAAACCTGATCCCCACCATCATCACGACGCCGTCGCCAAACGTCTCAAGCGGGCGGAAGGCCATTTGCGCAGCATTCTGGCAATGATGGAAGAACACCGTCCCTGCCTTGAGCTTGCCCAGCAGCTACACGCGGTTGAGCGTGCCATTTCCCAGGCCAAGAAAGTCCTGATTCAGGACCACATCGACCACTGCCTGCAGGCCGCGGTGGGCGAGCTGGACGCGGACCGGCAGCGCGCGATCGACGAATTCAAAGAAATCACCAAGTACCTCTAAGGACGGATCCATGCTGTCGTTTTCCGATCTGATCGCCCAGGGTGCATCGCACGCCTGGCTGTTCATTCCCAGCGCCATCCTGCTGGGCGCCCTGCACGGGCTGGAGCCCGGCCATTCCAAGACGATGATGGCGGCGTTCATCGTCGCGATCCGGGGTTCGGTGGCGCAGGCGGTGTTGCTCGGCATCACCGCGACTATTTCGCACACGGCGATCGTGTGGGGGATCGGCCTGGGCGGCATGTATCTGTGGCGTGGCGTCGCGGCGGAGGAGTTGGAGCCGTATTTCCAGCTGGCGTCCGGGGTGATCATCGTGCTGATCGCGGCGTGGATGTTCTGGCGGACCTGGCGCGAGCAGCATGGTGCGGGCCATGGCCATCATCACCATGACCATGGACATGACCATGAACATGGACATGGACATGAACATGGACATGGACACCACCATCACCATGAGCATCAGCAGCACCACCGCCAAGAAGCGCCGCGAGGACTGGACGTAGGGGCCGAGGGATACCAGGATGCTCACCAGCTTGCGCACGCCAATGACATCCGGCGGCGTTTCACGAACCGCAACGTGACCAACTGGCAGATCGCCTTGTTCGGCCTGACCGGTGGCCTGATCCCCTGCCCCGCGGCGATCACCGTGCTGTTGTTGTGCCTTCAACTCAAGGAGTTCACGCTGGGCGCCGTGCTGGTGCTGTGCTTCTCGATCGGGCTGGCCATCACGCTGGTGACGGTCGGCGCCGTGGCGGCGCTAAGCGTCCGCCACGTCAACAAACGTGTGCCTTGGCTTAACGCGGTTGCCCAGCAAGCGCCGTATCTCTCCAGCTTGCTGATCATTGCCGTGGGCGTCTATGTGGGGATGAATGGATGGGTTGGCCTGCATCCAGCCAAGGACCGGTATGCAGAAGCGCTGAGGATTATCGAGGCCCACCCTGGCCCACGCCCGAGCCTTGTGCAAGCGAGCGGTGACGTCATTGCCCAGGAACATGTGACGCGACAAACTCATGGCGCCTTTCTGCCCATTCGATAAGCGCCTGCATCGAGGGCCCGAGCGCGTATCCCGCCTCTGTCAGCTGATATTCCACTTTCGGAGGGACCTGAGGAAAAACCGTTCTATGCACGATTCCGTCCGCTTCAAGCTGCTTCAGTTGCTGAATCAACATCTTCTGGTTCACGCCATCGATAAGCCGTTCCAGCTCTGAAAAACGGATCGCTTTTTTAGCGGCAAACAGCTGGCACAGAATGATGATCTTCCACTTCCCCTCAAGGACTCGCAAGGTTTCAGTAGTCGCCGCCGCCCACTCGCGTCGACGATTGGGGTCTTCACAGTTCCATTCCCGATCCCCGGTCATAAGGCCTCCTTGGTGGGTTACTGAGGTTTTAGTGGGTACTTCCAATTTCGAAAGCGAAATTCTACAGTGGGCCCTTCATACGCAGGAGTTCACATGAATATCGGGATCATCGGGACAGGAAACATCGGCGGCACCCTCGCTCGCAAACTGACGGCGGCCGGGCATCAAGTGCGCGTAGCCAATTCCAAGGGCAGAGAAGGCATATCCACGCTTGCAAAGCAGATGGGCGCGACGGCAGCAGACGTCTGGGACGCAGTGAACAATGTGGACGCCATCATCCTCGCCATTCCCCTGCCGGCGATGCAGCAGCTTCCGGCCGGCTTGTTCAATTCGGTCGCGACCGTTGTGCCTATCATCGATACCAGCAACTACTACCCCGGCATGCGAGACGCGCGCATCGCAGAAATCGACGACGGAATGCCTGAGAGCGTATGGGTGTCTCAGCAGATTGGCCGCCCGGTGACCAAGGCATTCAACAATGCGTTGGCTTACACCCTGGCGTATCTGGGAACGCCTACGGGCGCCCAAGGCCGCTTGGCCATCGCGGTTGCGGGTGACGACGAGGGATGTAAGCAGGTCGCGATGAACCTGGTTGACCAAGTCGGTTTTGATCCAGTCGACGCCGGCTCTTTGAGCGAGTCCTGGCGACAGCAGCCCTGCACGCCCGCCTATTGCTGCGACTGGGACGCCGACGAAACGCGCGCAGCCCTGGCATCGGCGGTAAAGGGCGATGCCGAGCGAAAACGCGGCCAGATGGCGGAGGCTTTTGCCAAGCTGGGGCCGAGCCCGACACACGAAGAAGTTGTGGCGATGAACCGCAGGATCAATGCGCCGCAGCATGGCCACCGCTGACCGACTATCACGGCTCCGGAATATTTTCCCGGAAGATGACCTGAAGCCGCGGCAGGTAGCTGGGTTCGGGCGCGCCCTTCACGGCCGCCACCAGCAGCTTGACGATTTCGCGTGCCTCGACGCGCGGGTTCTGGTCGATCACGGCGTCCATGGTGCGATCGAGCAACAGTCGGCGCGTGGCTTCGGTGAGGTCGTGACCCACGAAGACGATGCGATGCGCCGAGGCTGCCTGGTTTGAGCGAGCCTCGTTGGGCCATGCCTCGGTAAGCCGCGCCTCGGCCGGCCGCGCCTCTGCCGGCCGCGCCTCAGCCGGCCGCGCCTCTTTCAGCGCCCGCGCGATGCCTTGATTGCCGGCGCCGATGTTGTAAATCGCGTGCGGCGGCTCGTTGCGCAGCAGTTCCTGCGTGACGGCAAAGGCGCGGTCGCGGTCGTCGCCGATCTCAAGAATGTGCGCAATGCGCAGGTGCGGAAACTCTTCGCTCAGCAGCGAGCGAAAGCCCATCTCGCGCTCTTCATGGCCGCGATACGCCAGTGACCCCACGAACACCGCGACCTTGCGCTCGGTGTGCTGTGGCAGAAACCGGCCGAGCAACAGCGCGGCCAGGCGGCCCGCGGCGCGGTTGTCGATGCCCACGTAACCCAGGCGCGCCGAGATCGGAATGTCCGACACCAGGGTGCTCACATGCACGCCGCTGTCGCGCAGCGCCATGATGGCGTCGCGCACCTGTGGATGGTCCAGCCCGACCAGGCCAACGGCCTGGGTCTGGCCGCGCAGCTCGTAGAGCTTTTGCGCGAGCTTATTGGCGTCGAATCCCTCGATCAGATGCAGGCGTGCGCGCACATCGGGGCGGGTGGCGGCTTCTTCAAGCAGGTGCTGACCCAACGCGGTCATGAAGCTGTTGGTGCCGGCGGGCAACACGAAATCGACCCGCACGTCCTGGCTTGCGGCATCGGCGCCCTGGACGAAGTAGCCGAGGCGATTGGCGATTGCCAGCACGCGGTCGCGTGTCTTGCCGCGCACGCCGTCGCGGTCGTTCAGCACGCGGTCCACGGTGGCGGTGGACATGCCGGCTTCACGGGCAATGAGGGAAATGGTGGGGCGCATGCGGGACCGGGCTCTCAAGACACCATCAGGACGATGGCAGCGAGGCGATCATAACCCATCATTTGCAATCATTCTGGATCAAAAAGGTAACGTTGCTGCCCTATGGGCGCCAGCCACCTTTACCCCTGATTGTTTTGATGTGATTATCGCGGCTCAATAACATCAAACACCGCACGGCAGGATGCCAGGCAGTCGACAGTGCATACCAAGCCGGCAGGAGGAGCACATGTCGCACCCTACCCTGGTGCCCGACCCGCCCATTCGGGAACGGCGCTTTCGCATCGGCTGCATCGGCGCCGGCATGATCATGGCCGAATGCCATCTGGCGGCCTATCAGCAGGCCGGCTTCACGGTGGCGGCAATTGCGTCACGTACTCGCAGCAAAGCGGCCAAGGTCGCCGAACGCTACGGCATCCCGCTAGTGCATGAGAACCCCCTGGCCCTGATCGCCGATCCGCGGATCGAAATCGTGGACATCGCGTATCCGCCCGATATGCAGCCCGAGCTGATCCGCGCCGCCTTGCGCGCCCCGCACGTGCGCGGCGTGCTGGCGCAGAAGCCGCTTGCCCTCTCGCTGGATGAAGCCCGCGCCTTGCGCGACGAGGCGCGGGCCGCCGGCAAGATCCTGTCGGTCAACCAGAACATGCGCTACGACCAATCGATGCGCACGCTCAAGCAGCTGCTGGACCAGGGCGTGCTGGGCACGCCGGTGTTCGCGCAGATCGACATGCACGCGATCCCGCACTGGCAGGACTTTTTGCGCGGCTATGACCGGCTGACGCTCTCGAACATGAGCGTGCATCACCTTGATGCCTTGCGTTATCTGTTTGGCGAGCCCACCGAGATCACCAGCATCACCCGCCCCGATCCGCGCACCCAGTTCGCGCATCAGGATGGGCTGGTAAGCACCACGCTGCGCTTTGGCAACGGCCTGCTGGCGCTGTCGCTTGAAGATGTGTGGTCGGGCCCGCGCGCCGAGGGATACCCGGACGACCAACACATTCGCTGGCGCGTGGAAGGCACCGAGGGCGTCGCGCGCGGCACCATCGGCTGGCCCACCGGCGAGCCGTCGACCCTGAGCTACGCCTCGCGCGCGGCCCAGGGCCATACCGACGGGCGCTGGGTAACCCCCACGTGGGACACGATGTGGTTTCCGCATGCCTTCATTGGCGTGATGGAGCAGTTGCAGTACGCGCTGGCCAGCGGCACCGAGCCTGCGTTGAGCGTGACCGACAACGTACGCACCATGGCGCTGGTCGAGGCCGCGTATACGTCCATCGCCGAAGGCCGCACAGTACGGCTGCCGGCTGTTGAATAACCAGACAAAAAACAGACGGAGACAAGCATCATGATCCAGACCGGAATCTTCTCGGGCTACTTTCCCTATGAGCTGGAGCGCACCGCCAAGGTGATCCGCTCGCACGGCTTCAACACCGTGCAGCTGGACCTGCATTTCAAGGACATGGAACTCGGCCCGGGGCAGTTGACCGCGCAGAAATGCACGCAGATCCGCGACACCTTCCGCCACTACAACCTGCCGGTGTCCTGCATCTCGGCCTATACCAATATCGTTCATCCGGATCCCGCCGAGCGCCAACGCCGCAACGGCTATCTCAAAGAGATCCTCACGCACGCGCGCCAGCTCGGTTCGCCTTACGTGATCTCGGAAACCGGCACGTTTGCCACCGACAGCGACTGGGTGCATCACCCCAAGAACAAGACCGAGGAAGGCTGGGACCAGTGCCGCACGGTGATCGCCGAGCTATCCCAACATGCCTATGACCATGGCGCGGTGTTCCTGCTTGAAACCTACGTGAACAACGTGGTGGGATCCGTCGAGGAAACGCTGCGCATGTTCGCCGAGGTGGATCACCCCGGCCTGGGCCTCTTGATGGACCCGACGAACTACTTCGAAGCGCACAACATCGACCAGATGGACCGCACGCTGAATCAGGTGTTCGACGCGCTTTCCGACAAGATCTGCATCGCGCATGCCAAGGACGTGAAGCGTTCGGGCGATGACAAGTCGGAAAAGCACAGCGACATTGGTGACGAGGGCGCGGCCGAGAGCCACACCTTCCGTGGCGTGGGCGAGATCGAGCTGCCGGCGCCGGGCCTGGGCGCGCTCAACTACGACCTTTACCTGCAACGCCTGGCCAAGAAGCACCCCAACATTCCCATCATCATCGAACACCTGACCGAAGACGACGTGCCGCGCGCCAAGACCTTCCTGGACGAGCGGCTGCGCGCGAACGGCCTGTAGGCCGCCTGCCGCAACACAGGCGCGCCGCGAGGCACCTTTCCATAAGGCCCCCGGCGCGCCCGCGAACACGACTGCGAACACGATTCTGAACACCGACACCGGCAAGCGCGCACCCGCGCCTTTGCCAGGGAGAACTCATGCCTGACATTTACGGAACCTGGATGACGCGCCGCGACGTGGAGGCGCGCACCGGGCAGCTTGCGCAGTTTGCCGGCGTACGCCTGATGACGCTGGACGACGGTCTGGAGCGCGGTATCCGCATGCTGGAGTTCCGCAGCGGTACGGGCCTGCGTTTCACGGTGCTGGTGGATCGCGCGATGGACATCGCCGATTGCGACTACCGCGGCTTTGCCATGGGATGGCAGTCGCCGTCGGGCTATCGCCATCCCGGCCTGCATGACTACGAAGGCGAAGGCGGACTGGGCTGGATGCGCTCGTTCTCGGGCCTCATGATCACCTGCGGGCTGGACCACATTCTGTTCATGTACGACGCGCCGGCCGACAACTACGTGTACGGCCCGCGCAAGACCGCCAAGCAGTCCATCCACGGCCGCGTGGGCACCATTCCGGCGCGCCTGACCGGCTACGGCGAACGCTGGGACGGCGATCGCTGCGTGCTGTGGGCAGAGGGAATCGTCAGCCAGGGCACCGTGTTCGGCGAGCACCTGGAGCTGCACCGCCGCATCGAGATCGAGGTAGGCACCAACGACATCAAACTGTCGGATCGCGTGGTGAATCGCGGCTTCTACCGCACGCCGCACATGCTCTGCTATCACATCAACCTGGGCTATCCGGTGCTGGACGCCGACTCGCGCTATCTGGCGCCGATCCGCGATGTGGTGTGGGCCGCGCACGAGCAAACCTACCGCAAGCAGGGCGTGGGCTACCGCCGCATGCCGGCGCCGCAGTTGGGCTTTCATGAGCAGGTGTGGCAGCACGAGATGGCGGCCGCCGACGACGGCAGCGTCCCGGTGGCCCTGGTCAACGACAAGCTGGGCCTAGGCATGCAGGTCAACACCTTCAAGCATCAATTCCCTTGCCAGTATCAATGGCAGAACCTGCAATCGGGCCAGTATGCGATGGGCATCGAGCCCTCGACGAACCATGTGCTGGGCCAGGGCGCGGCGCGTGAGCGCAACGAGCTCATCTGGCTTGAGCATGGGGAAGAGCGCCGCTACGACACCACGTTCAGCGTGCTGGGCTCGCCCGCCGATATCGCGGCATGCGAAGCCCGCATCCGCGCGATCGCGGTGCAGCCCGAAGCGGATTATCCGCCGTTGTCGGGGCGCTTTGCGCCCATCGCGGGGCGCACATGAGCGCGCGCTTCTCATTGCAAGGCCGCCGCGTTTTGGTCACGGGCGCGGCGGGCGGCTTCGGTGTGGACACCACGATTGCGCTGCTGGACGCCGGCGCCCGCGTGATCGCACTCGACAACCACGCCGGGCATATCGATCGCCTGCGCAGCACCGTGCCCGCGCGGTTTTCCGACCAGCTTCACATCGTGCAGGCCGATCTGGCCGACGCCCGCGCGCTGCAATCGCAGCTTGAGCAGCTGACCGCCCAGGGCCCGATTGATGTGGTCATCAACAACGCGGCCATCTACCCCTCGCGCCCATTCGAGGAATACAGCGACGCAGAGCTGGCGCGCGTGCACCGCGTGAACGTGGAGGCGGCGATTCAGATCGTCCGCGCGGCGCTGCCCGGCATGCGCGAACAGCAATGGGGCCGCGTGATCAACATCTCGTCGATCACGCTGTCCGGCGGCTGGGAAAACCTGCTGCCCTACGTGCAATCCAAGGGCGCGATGGTGGGAGCCACGCGCGCCTTCGCCCGCGAGTTCGGCAAGTGGGGCATCACGGTCAACGCCATTTCGCCGGGCGCGTTTCCCACCGACGCCGAGAAGATTCATCCCGATCCCGAGGGCTACAACCGCATGGTGCTGGAACGCCAGTCGGTAAAGCGCCGTGGGCACGCGGGCGACATCGCCGCGGCCATCGTTTTCCTTGCCTCGGACGAGGCGGGTTTCATTTCCGGACAGACGCTGGCGGTTGACGGCGGCTGGGTCATGCATTGAAGCGCATCGGCGCACGCAGAGGGTAGAAGCATGAGTATTCTTTCTGGCTACAAGGTTCTGGACTGCTCCATCGCCATGGCGGGGCCGTTCGCGGCGCAGCGCCTGGGCGACCTGGGCGCCGACGTGATCAAGATCGAGCCGCCCACCGGCGAATGGCAGCGGCACGCGCCGGCCGGCGGCATCACGGGCAACAAGATCAACGTGTCCTTTCTTTCGCTGAACCGCAACAAGCGCTCGCTGGCGATCGATCTGAAGAGTGCCGGCGGCAAGGAGATCATCCAGAAACTCGCGGCGCAGGCCGATGTGTTTATCCAGAACTACCGTCCGGGTGTCGCCGGCCGTCTGGGTGTGGACTACGAGACGCTGTCGGCGCTGAACCCGCGCCTGATCTATGTATCGATGTCGGGCTTCGGCGAAGACGGCCCCTATGCCACGCGCCCCGGTCAGGACCTGCTGTTGCAGGCGATGTCGGGCGCCATGCTGTCGTCGGGCCGTGCGGGCGAAGCGCCACGCGCGGCAGGCCAGTATGTGGTCGACGCCGTCACCGCGTACTGCGCCTTCGAAGGCGTGCTAGCCGCGCTGCTGCACCGCGAGCGTACCGGCGAAGGCCAGAAGGTCGAAGTCAACATGCTGGATGCGATCACCACGATCCAGATGCAGGAGCTCTCGGTCTACACCGTGGGGCACAAGCCGCAGGTGCGCAGTGCCGAGCCGCATGCCCACGTGTACATCCGCGCGCCCTATGGCACCTTCGCGACCAGCGACGGCTATCTGGCGCTGGCCATGCCCGACATGAACGTGCTGGCGCGCGTGACCGAAGAGCCGCGCCTGGGGCAGTACACCGACGAGCGCGACGGCTGGGAAAAGCGCGACGAGATCTATGCGCTGGTGCGCGACACGCTTGCCAAGGCCTCGACGGCCGACTGGTTCGCCAAGCTTGATGCCGCCGGCATCTGGTGCAGCCCCGTCTATGGATACGCCGATCTGGTCGACGATCCGCAGATCGCGCACAACGGCACCTTCGTCGAATATGAGCATCCGACTGAAGGCAAGATCAAGACACCGGGCTTTCCGATCCGCTTTTCCAAGACGCCAAGCCAGGTGGTGCGCGGGGCACCGCTGACCGGCCAGCACACCGACGAAGTCCTGCGCGATTTCGGCTTCAGCGCCGACGAGATCGCCGCGCATGCCGCCTCGGGCGCGGTGCTGCGTGGAGCCTCTGAATGAGCGAGCGCGCCCTGCCCTACCGCGGCCTGACCTGGGACCACCCGCGCGGCTTTAATGCGCTGCACGTTGCCACCGCCCACACGCCGCTTGTGCACTGGGACAAGCAGTCGCTTGAAGGCTTCGAATCGGCGCCCATCGCCGAACTCTGCGCCCGCTATGACCTCGTGGTGCTGGATCATCCCCATCTGGGCGAGGCCCTGGCGCACGATTGCCTGCAAGCGCTAGACACCGTGTTCGCGCCCGACGAGCTGGCGCGGATTGCGCGGGACAGCATCGGGCTGTCGTACGACAGCTATCGCATGGACGATCGCCAATGGGCGCTACCGCTGGACGCCGCCACGCAGGTCATGGCCACGCGCGCCGATCGGCTCGACGGCCCCGTGCCGCGCACCTGGCGCGAGGTGCTGACGCTGTCGCAACGCAGCGGCGCGGTCGCGCTCAGTTGGGGCGGTCCGCACCCGTTGTTGTCGCTACTTTCAATTGCGGCCGCCATCGCGCCCGATACCGACCTGCGCCCGCACGGCGCGTGGCACGACGAGGCGACGCTTGCCGAGGCTTGCGACGTGCTCAGCGAATTGGCGCGGCTCACGCCCGCGCACGCCCTGGCGTACAACCCGATTGCGCTGCTTGGCCACATGAGCTCGCGCGATGACATCGCGCTCTGTCCGCTGGTCTATGGCTATGTGAACTACGCCACCTTGGCGGTCGCGAAACCGCTGACGTTCCGCGACGCGCCCGAGGCTGACGCGGGCAGGCCCGGCTCGATCCTCGGCGGCACCGGCATTGCGATATCACGGCGCTGCATCGTGGGGCCGGAATTGCGCGCGCATCTGTTGTGGTTGCTCGCGGCCGATACCCAAAGCCGCTTCATCCCGCAGCACGAAGGGCAGCCCAGCCATCGCGGCAGTTGGGCGGATGCGAACGTCAATGCGGCCAGCGGCAACTTCTATGTCAACACGGCCCGCACGCTTGAGGCTGCCTCGATCCGCCCCCGGCACGATGGCTACATCGCCTTCCAGGCCGAGGCCTCGCAATTCCTGCGTGACGGCGTCGCCGCCCGCGCACCTTCCCACTTATTGGCGCGCGGCCTGACTCAGCGTTTCCAGGCCAGCCTGGCCCGCGCCCCCAAGCACACCGCAACCTAAGGATGTCGACGTGAGCGCACTCGTTAACCTCAGTATCGATGGCCATGTCGCCATCATCGAACTCAATCGCCCCGAGAAGCTGAACGCGATGACGCCCGAGATGGCCGACCTGCTGATCGCGGCGGTGCAGCAATGCAACACCGACTCGCAGGTGCGCGCGGTGATCCTGACCGGCGCGGGCCCCAAGGCCTTCTGCGCCGGCTCGGACATTACCGAGCTTGACCGCTACGCCACCCCGTGGGATTTTCGCAATCGGCTCGACTACTGCGACTGCGTGCGCATGTTGAAAAAGCCCACGGTGGCGGCGATCAATGGCTATACCTTCGGCGGCGGCCTGGAGATGGCGTTGGCCTGCGATATCCGCATCGCCTCCGACAACGCGCGCCTGGGCGCGCCCGAGATCAAGCTGGGCTGGATCGGCGGCGGCGGCATGACGGCCCAGCTTGTCCATGCGGTAGGCCCGAGCAACGCGGCGCTGATGGTGCTGACAGGCGACCCCATCCGCGCCGAACAGGCGCTGGCCTGGGGCCTGGTAAGCGAGGTGGTGCCGCAAGAGCAGTTGCGCGAGCGCGCGCAAGCGCTTGCCGCCACCATTGCCTCGCGCGCGCCGATCGCGGCCGAGACGGCACGCGTCAATCTGCGTGCCGCCCTGTCGATGCCGCTTGAGAAGGCCGTGGAATACGAGCGCGATCTGCAAGCGATCTGCTTTGCCACCGCCGACGCCAAGGAAGGCCGGCGGGCATTCGAAGAAAAGCGCGCGCCGACGTTCGAGCGGCGCTGACCAGGGCGTTCAGGCGGTCAGGAAGCGCAAGACTTCGGCCCAGTCGTTCGTCGACAGGGCCACGTCCTCGAAGTCGCCCTCATCCTCGTCGTAGCGGGAAACACAGAAGCGCTGGCTCCTGCCGGACGGACGGTCGGCATAGTTGGCGTAGTCGATAAACACCTTCAGGCCGCGCTCCGTGTTCTCAAATGATGGCGCTGCATCGATATAGCTGGACGCGTCGAAATACCCTTCGGGAAGGGCCGGCAGGGTGGTGATGTCGTAGTCGGGAAATTCGCGACGGAGTCGTTCAAGGTTCATGAGGAAAGCACGTAGAAGGTGGAAGCCTGACATTTTACGTTGCTCGGCGCCGGCCATGGGCTCGGCACGCCACTTGCTACACCTTCCGCATGCGCCGGGAGTGTGGAAATGGCTATCAAAGGGTTCTATGCGTTAGTTAAGCAAACGGTGACGAACTGGCTGGACGACTATGCGCCCAGCATGGGTGCCGCCATCGCGTTCTACACGGTTTTCTCGCTGGCGCCTCTTCTTATCATCGTGATCGGAATAATCGCCGGCTTCTTTTGGGGCCACGAAGCCGCGCAGGGGCAGTTGTTGGAGCAGGTCAGCGCCTTGGTCGGCGCAGAGGGCGGGAAGGCGGTGGAAAGTGTCGTATTGGGCGCGCAAGAACCCGCGCAGGGCATTGCGGCCACGGTCATCAGCGTCGTGGTGCTGGTGGTCGGGGCGACGACAGTATTTTCGGAACTACAAAGCGCGCTGGATCGCATCTGGAAGGTCAACGCGAAGAAGCAGTCGGGCATCTGGGCCGTCATCCGCGCGCGTCTGCTTTCGTTTGGCCTGATTTTGACCTTGGCATTTCTATTGCTCGTCTCACTTGTCGTCAGCACCGTGCTGGCGGCACTGGGCAGTTGGCTGGGCAGCGGCATCCCCGGCTGGGGAGTGCTTCTGCAAGTGCTCAACGAGGCAATTACGTTGGGCATACTCACCCTGCTCTTTGGGATGATCTACCGGTTTATGCCCCAGGTCTCGGTCGCGTGGCGAGACGTCTGGGCAGGGGCGTTCGTCACCGCCGTGATGTTCGAAATCGGAAAGTTCCTGATCGGGCTGTACATGGCCAAGGCATCCGTCGCCTCGTCGTATGCGGCGGCGGGGTCGCTGGTAATCGTGCTGATCTGGGTTTATTACGCGGCCCAGGTATTTCTGCTGGGCGCGGAATTCACCCGCGTTTATGCCCAAGCGCATGGATCGCGCAGAGAACGCAGCTAAAGATCCAAAAACCCGCCGTAGGGTCGGGTCGCCACGCGCAAGAAGGTCGAATCAGCTAGGATATGCGGCCCTACTGCTGCGCAAACCTGCCACTCATCATGGGCCGTGTCATACCCGGGTGCCGAGGGCTGGGCGTATACACCAAGAATCCACATGCATCGACGTTTTCCAAATGCCCTGTTGGTCGCCCTTATTATCAGCTTTGGCACTGTTAGCGCTCCGACGTACGCTCAGGCCCCCTCCTCGCCCAGGATGCAAACTGGAAACGGGCACCCCTACGAGATCCCCGATAGCGAGGTATGGGACGTGCCCGATCCCATTTCCAAACGCGGCTACCAGGTCTTCGTCGCATTGCCGCCGTCCTATGCCACGCAACCGCAGCGGCGCTACCCCGTGCTGTATGCGACCGACGCCGACTACGCGTTCCCGATCATCCGCCAGCTGGCGCGCCGCCTGAATGTTGAAGGCCCCCAGGTCGAGGAGTTCATTCTGATCGGCCTGTCCTATGGCAAAGGCGAGAACGGGGGTGTCAGCCGCCAGCGCGACTACACGCCCACACCAAACGGCCCGAGCACGGCATCGCCCAACGCCATCCACGGTCAGGCACAGGCTTATCAACAGTATCTGCGCGATCAGGTAAAGCCCTTTGTCAACGCTCAGTACCGGGCGGACCCTGCCAAAGCAATATTTCTGGGCCACTCCTACGGCGCACTGCTTGGGACGCAAATCCTTTTCACCGAACCTGGCCTGTTCAGCAGTTATATCCTTGGCAGTCCATCGCTTTGGTACGACAAGCGACATGCGTTGAAGCTGGAAGCGAGCTATGCCAAGAAAAATCAGGATCTGAATGCGAAGGTCTATCTTTATGTCGGCGAGTATGAGGCCTTGCGCAAGGGTGATCGACGCTATAACCAGACCGTGGACATGGTTGCCGACAACCGGGCGTTGGAAGCGGCGCTGCAAAGCAGGAAGTACCCGAGCTTGACATTGAAATCAGCGGTCTTGAACGACGAGGATCATCTCACCGTCGCACCACGAGGCTTCATGCAGGCGATGAAATATCTACTGCCGGCGCGCTGAACCATCACATAGAGCCCAGCCCAACTCGCCCCCCGACCGGACCCTGAAAATGCCCCTGGATTTTGCACTGATTGAAGACGGATTCATGGACGTCTTGCGCCCTCACCCCGCGTTCGCCGGTTGGCGCAAAAAGCGTAAGCGTTGCCTGTGGCGCATGGTTGGCGAGGTGGAACAGGGGCTGGTGCTGAACCGCTACAAGGATTCCTTCGAGAATCGGCAGTTGGTCTCGATCGGCGTTTACGTTTCCGTGCCGCATGAAGGTGGCTGGCCGGTCTATGTACCCCCCGAAGTCTGGGACAAGGGCCGCCTCTATCGCCGCGCCTACCTGGTGCCCGGAAAGGGCCTGGTCCCGGAAGACACGCTTGCCAGCGGCGCGCCGGTGGCGCTGTGCGAACCCGAAGATTTACGCGCATGGCTGGCAACGCTGCCGCAGGATATCGAGCAGTACATGGCGCCTTGGTTCGCCCGGTACCAAACGCTGGAAGCCGCCGGCTACGAATATCAGATCCCGAAGTGGCGGCTACAGCAAGCCGGGCACGCGCCGGTAGTGCATGGCGACGGCGCCGCCTCGTAGCGGCTTGGCGGAAATCAGCTCAAGCCGTCGCGAGCCGGGCAGCCCGCCCTCGAACAGGGTGGGACCGTGCCCGGCGATTACCGGGTGCACCAGGAATTGGTATTCGTCGATCAGGTTCAGCCGGTCCAACTCGGTGGCAAGCCGGCCGCTGCCCAGCAGTACGCCGTCCGGCGTGGCGTTCTTCAGCTTCTGTACGCTGGCGCGCAGCTCGTCCGCCAGGTGGTGGCTGTTGGTCCACGGGTAGTCTTTTCGCGTCGAGGACGCCACGTATTTCGGCTTGGCCTGTAGCTTGACGGCCCACTCGCGCATGGCCGGTGATGCGTCCACGTCGCCCCGGGCGACCGCCGGCCAGTAGGCTTCCATCATCTCGTAGGTGACGCGGCCCCACAGCATCGCCCCGCACTCGTCCATCAGCCGGGTGAAGAAGGCATGCGTTTCCTCGTTAACGATGCCTTCCCGGTGGTCTACGCAGCCGTCAAGAGTGACGTTGAAAGCGAAAGTCAGCATTCCCATGATGTCGGTTTCCCAAAATAGGCACCGTCACGCTCTGCTCCCCATTGCCTACGCCAGCCCTGGGGTCGATGCTTTGATTCTGACGTTAGGCGCCGACCGGAAAGTTCGGAAGAATCGTTGCCAGCACGTGATGCGTCTGCGTGGCCTTGGCGCGCAGGTAGCCGACGTTATGCGGGTTGGCGTGTACGCCCGTCAGCCGGCTTGCCACCTGGATGCCGTGCTGCTCCAGCTGCGACGACTTGTCGGGATTGTTGCTAAGCAGCTCGATACGCTGGAGTCCCAAGGCGCGCAGCATCTGCGCGGCCGCCGTGTAATCGCGGGCATCCGTGCCGTGGCCCAGCTCGCGGTCGGCGGCGTAGGTATCGCGCCCCTGCTCTTGCAGGCGATACGCATCAAGCTTGGAATACAGGCCGATGCCGCGCCCTTCCTGGCGCAGGTACAGCAGGTAACCGCCTTCGTTGTTCAGCAGGCGCAGCGCTTCGTGCAGTTGCGGGCCGCAATCACAGCGCAGGGAACCGAACACGTCGCCGGTCAGGCACTCGGAATGCAGGCGCACCAGGGGCGCCGCGCCCGGCTTGCCGAACTTCAGGGCGATGTGCTCTTTGCCGTCGGCAAGACCATGAAAGGTGTAAACCTGCGCCTCGACGTCCCGCCCGTCCAGCAGCCGCATCGGCAAGCACACCTCTGTCCGCACTGTGGCCCCATCCAGCAAGGCAGCGGTGGGGGTATTTGATGTGTCGCTCACTACGGGGAACTCGCGTGTTAAAGGGTTGCCGACGATTGTATACCCGACGTCATCCCCCGGAAGCTGGCGCGCAAAGCCGGGCGGCGGGGCGATCGGGGGCTTTTTATTCACGTTCAAGGCGGGATCGGCGTAGATTCTTAGCGTAACGCCGACGGGGATGTCGACCCCGGACCCGAACCCGGACCCGAACCCCGACACGAACCGACCCCAGGCCCAAAGCTGGAGCTTGCATGAACGTGTTGCTTCGCTACCCTCTCGCGTTGATCGTCGTGGCCGAACTATGCGGTACATCGTTGTGGTTCAGCCCGAATAGCGCGGCGGACAGCCTTTCGGCCGAATGGGCGCTTAGCACTGCCCAGTTCGGCCAACTGACGGGCGCAACGCAGATCGGTTTCATTCTGGGCACATTGGTCCTGGCCGCCAGCGGCGTGGCGGACCGCTACCCGGCCAGCAGACTGTTCGCCGGCGCCTGTTATCTGGGCGCCATATTGAACGCCTGCTTCGCCTGGTTCGCGTCGGATTTCACGGAAGGGCTGGCGCTACGCTTTGCCGTCGGTATCTGCCTGGCGGGAATCTACCCCCTGGGCATGAAAATGGTGATCGGCTGGACCCAGACCGCCGCCGGATCCACATTGGGTTTACTGGTGGGCATGCTGACGCTGGGCACCGCCCTGCCCCACGCCGTGCGGGCCGGCGGCGGCGCCCTGTCCTGGCACGAGGTGGTGCTGGCTTCCAGTCTGCTGGCCATTGCCGGCGGCGCGTTGGTTCAGGCCTTGGGGGACGGGCCGTATCTGCCCCGCGCGCAAGCGTCGCGGGTGGGATGGGGCATGGCGCTCACCGCTTTCAAGGGCAGGCAGTTTCGTGCGTCGGCGCTGGGCTACTTCGGGCACATGTGGGAGCTGTACGCGTTTTGGACCTTGGTTCCCTTTTTCGTGCACGACTTGATAAGCACGACGGAAGTCGCCGCCGATACAAGCCCTGCACTGGCGCCGGCCTTGTCGTTTTCCATTATCGGCATCGGCGCATTGGGCAGCATCATCGGCGGCCGATTAAGCCAACGCGTGGGCAGCCCGATCGTGGCGGCGGCATCGTTGGGCGTATCCGGCTTGATGTGTCTTGCCTATCCGTTTGCCAGGCCCTTCGGCATGGGGCTTTGTATTCCGATACTGCTGTTGTGGGGCCTGACGGTCGTGTCTGACTCGCCGCAGTTCTCCGCGATATCCGCGCGCGCCTGCCCGCCGGAACTGGTGGGCGGGGCGCTGGCAATACAGAACAGCATCGGGTTTTTGATTACCGTATTTTCAATCACCTTGGTGACGCATGGTTTTCCGATGCTGGGCGCAAGCGTGGCCTGGTATCTGCTGCCTGGCCCGCTATTGGGTCTGGCGTGCTTCATACCGGTCATGCTGCGGCGCAAACCCGCTGCCCTACCCTAAATGCCCGCCCGCCACGTACATCACCTGCCCCGTGATGTACGACGCTTCCGGCGCCGCCATGAAGCAGATGGCGGCGGCGACCTCTTCCATGCTGCCCATGCGGTGCATCGGCGTGGTCGCCAGGCAATCCGTATACATCTCGCGCTGCCAGGCCTGGTCTTGTTCCGACGGCGGCTCGGTGTTGCGCGGGATGGCGCGCACGCCGTTGTCCAGCGCGCCGGGCGACACGCAATTGACGCGGACGCCGCTTTCGGCAAGCTCCAGCGCCATGCAAATGGTGGCGGCGTGCACGCCGCCCTTGGACGCCGAGTACGGCACGCGGTAGATGCCGCGCGTGGCGTTCGAGCCCACGTTGACGATGGCGCCGCGACCTTGCTTGCGCATCACCGGAATGACTTCGCGGCACGACCATAGCGTCGGCCACAGCGAGCGGTTGACCTCGCGCTGCATCTCGTCCGGGGTGTATTCCCAGAAGGGTTTCATCCAGATGGTGCCGCCCACGTTGTGCACCGACACGTCGATGCGGCCGTGGGTGTCCAGCGTGTACTCCACCATCGCCTGCGCACCGGCATGGGTCTCCAGGTCGGCGCTGATGAAGGACGCGCGGCCGCCCGCCTCGCGGATCTCGCGGGCCACGGCCGCGCCCAGGTCGGCGGCACGGTCAACAAGGACCACGCTGGCGCCCTCGGCGGCGAGCCGCCGCGCCGTCGCGCGCCCCACCCCCTGGGCGGCGCCCGTCACCAATGCAATCTGATCTTCAAAACGGTTCATGGAACGCCTTTCTATTTAGTGGGCGCGCGACAGTTCGCCCGGCACGGGCCGCGACGTTTTCGTGTCGACAAGCAGCACGGCCAGCAAGGCGCCCGCCAGCGGAACGGCCAGCGCCAGGAAGAAGCCCGACGGGCCGAACCAGCCCAGGAAGCTGCCGCCGATGGCCGAGCCGATGATGGCGCCGGCACGCCCCACGCCGATGGACCAGCCCGTGGCGGTGGCGCGCAGCGCGGTGGGATAAGCGCCAATCACCAGGTAGTTCAGCGCCAGTTGCTGGCCGCCGATACCCAGGCCGGCTGCCCCCACCAGAATGAAGACCATCGTCCAGTCGGTGCCCGCGTAGCCCAGGCCCAACGACACCGCGATACCCAGCGCGAACATGGCGATGAGCAACGAACGCGTCGGCACGCGCGGCATCAGGTAAGACAGGGGGATCGCGCAGACGATGAACACCAGGTTCACGGTGAACGTGCCCATGGGCGCCTGGTCGGCGGGCAGCCCGGCGGCCTTGAGCACGGTGGGCAACCACGACAGCAGCATGAACCACGCCACCCAATTAAGCAGATAGATGGACCAGATTGCGATGGTCTTGCGCGCATAGCCATCGGCGAACAACGCCTTGACGCTGGCGCGGATCGTGGCGTCTTCCGGCACGGTAAAGCGCGTGCCGGCAGGCAGCGGCTGGCCCGAGATCCTGGCAAGGATGCGGGCCACATAGCTTTGGCCGGAGGCATCGCCGCGCATGGCCTTGAATTGCAGCGATTCGGGCAGCAGCACGAACAACGCAAGCAGCAACAACAACGGCGCAACGCCGCCCACGATGAAGATGCCTTGCCAGCCAATCACGGGCAGCATGCGCGCGGCCAGCAGGCCGCCCAGCATGGCGCCGGCGGGCAGGCCCAGCAGCACGCCGGTGATGACGGTGCCGCGCAAGCGCGCGGGGGCATACTCGGCAGCCAACGCCAACACGATAGGCGTGCAGCCGCCCATGCCCAGGCCGGCAATGAAGCGCAGCGCCAGGATCTGCCAGGTATCGGTGGCACCGGCCGTCATCAGCGTCGCCACACCAAACACGGCAACACCCATCAAGGCGGCGGGCCGTCGGCCGATGCGGTCGCCCACCAGGCCCAACAGCATGGCGCCCACGGTCATGCCCACGATGCCGGCAGTAAGAATGGGCGCCAGTTCGCCCGACTGAAGCTTGAAGGCCACCAGAATCGCGGGGCCGGTAAAGGCCATGGCCTGCGTATCGAAGCCGTCGAACAGGGCAATCAAAAAACACAGAATCAAAACGCGCCATTGGAAGGCGCTCATTCGATTCTTATCGATCAGGCTGGGTATGGATAGCGTTGCTGACATGAAAGTCCCCTCGTGATTTCGCTTGGTGCGTTATGCGTTATTGGTATGTGGTCAAGACTGCACTGCAATGCGGAAATAAAGGCCCCGCGCATCGCCGCGCGAGGCCGTGGGCGATTACGCCTGGGCGCTGGCGCGCAGGCGGTTCACGATCTGGTTGTCCTTGCCTTGCAACAGGCTGGTCAACGCAAAGTTGAATTCGATTTCCTTGTAGGTATCGGCCTTCAAACCCAGCTTGTCGCCGCCCGTTTTTTCAACCACCGGCGGAATCAGGCCTTCACGCGTGGCATAGGCAAAGTCGTCCCAGATGAGCGGGTCGCCTTCGATGTTGAATTGCGTGGTCAGCTTGCGGTGCTGGTCGGCGCTGACGAAGAAGTGCACGTGCGCGGGGCGGTTGCCGTGGCGGCCCAGCGAGTCCAGCAGTTGCTGGGTGGCGCCCTGCGGCGGACAGCCGTAGCCGACGGGCATCAGCGTGCGGAATTCGTATTCGCCATTGGGGCCGGTCTTGACGGCGCCGCGCAGGTTGAAATCGGTTTGCGCGCCGGTGGGGTCGAAGTGCGAGTAAAAGCCGTTGGAGTTTGCGTGCCAGCATTCGACGACCGCATTGGCCAGCGGCGCGCCATTGGTATCGGTAACCACGCCGCGAATCACCAGCGGGCCGGCGGCGTCGTCCGGGTCCAGATCTATGCGCGACACACCGTCGCGCAGCGGCGCACCGGCTACGTACAACGGGCCTTCAATGGTGCGCGGCGTGCCGCCGTCCAGGCCCGCCCGCTTGTCCTCTTCGTCCATGCGGATGTCCAGGTACTTTTCCAGGCCCAAGCCGGCCGCCAGCAACGCGGCTTCGCCGTCGCTGCCCAGCTTGTTCAGGTAGTTCACGCCCGCCCAGACCTCGTCCGGCGTGATGTCCAGGTCGTCAATGGCCTTGAAAAGATCGCTTAACAGGCGGTGCACGATCTGCTTGAAACGCGGCGTGCCCTCGCCGCCTTCCACGTTCGAGGCGGCGGTCAGCAGGTCCTGCACTTCCTTGCTGTTAAAAATGTTGAGGCTCATGATTTTGTCTCCGTTTGGGTATCGCTGGGGTATCGCTGGGGTATCGCTAGCGTTTCGCTGCACGCGGGGCACAACGCCCGCGATCAATGCCGTTTGGCCGTCACCTTGATCAGCCCGTCACGCGTAAAGCGTTTGATGCGGGCTTCGTCCAGTTCAATGCCCAGGCCGGGGCCCGTGGGCACGGTCAGTTCGAAGTCGCTGTAATCCAGCGGCTGCGTCAGAATCTCTTCGGTGATGAGCAAGGGGCCGAACAATTCCGTGCCCCATTGCAGTTGCGCAAAGGTGGCGAACAGATGCGCGGCGGCAATGGTGCTGACGGCGCCTTCCAGCATCGTGCCGCCGTACAGTTCTATACCCGCCGCATCGGCAATCGCGGCCACGCGCTGGGCGGCAAACAGGCCGCCGTTCTGTTCGATCTTGATAGCGAACACATCCGCGCCGTGCCCGCGCGCGATCTCGAAAGCGCTTTCGGGGCCTTGCAGCACTTCGTCGGCCATCAAGGCGACGGGAAAGCGGCGCATCAAACGTGCCAACGACACGGCGCTGGCAACGGGCTGCTCGACCAGTTCACAGCCCACTTGCGCAAGCGCCGGGATGGCCCAGGCGGCCTGCGTCTCGCTCCACGCCATGTTGACGTCCACCCGCACCGACGCCCGGTCGCCCAGCGCGCTTTTGATATTGGCCACGTGCTGGATGTCGACCTTCGGGTCCCGGCCGCCAATCTTCAACTTGAAAATCCGATGTCGCCGCGTATCCAGCATTTGCTCGGCTTCGGCGATGTCGCGGGCGGTATCGCCCGAGGCCAGCGTCCAGGCCACCGGCAGGCGGTCACGGCGGCGCCCGCCCAGCAGTTCGCTGACGGGCACACCCAGGCGCTTGCCTTGCGCATCCAGCAACGCCGTTTCCAGCGCGCTCTTGGCAAAGTGGTTCACCTTGACCAGCTTGCCCACGTGCGCCATCAGCGCCTGAATGCGGGTGGCGTCCTGGCCGATCATGGCGGGCGCGAAATAGGCGTCGATGGCCAGCTTCATGGCCTCGGGGCTTTCCGGCCCGTACGCCATGCCGGCAATGGTGGTGCCTTCACCGATACCCACGACGCCATCGCTGCACACCACGCGAACAAGCATCAGCGTCTGCCCGTGCATCGTGGCCACGGACAGCTTGTGAGGCCGAATGGTCGGGAGGTCGACAAGAGACGTTTCGATGCGTTCGATAGTTGCTACGGGCATGTTCGGCACAGGAATGGTTAAGGGTCGGGATGTGGATTTATAGGTCCAACGCACTTTTATCGTCCAATACTTTGAATGTCCAAATTGATACCCTGGCGGTATATATGTCGGAATTTCTTGGGTGAACCGGCTGCTTCACAGCTACGGAATTCTGGGATCCATACGGGTTTACCATCAGTGAAAAACAATGACTCCGACGCGAAACGCACGCGCGCCATACCCAGGCGTCTCATACCTTTCTGATATGCACGCCCACACCGCTGCCCTTTGAAAGGAAAAAACGGTGACGCCGATCCAGTTAATAATGCGGGTCCTCGAAACCAAGACAGAGAGACCCTGCGATATGAGTCAGAACACCCCCGGCCTTTGGCATCGACTGCGCCGCCCGTTCTTCGCGCTGCTTCTGGGCATGCTGCCTTTCTGGCTATTCATGGGTACGACCCAGCAGGCTTCGGTGAACGGCATGGTGGTGCAGGACACCCGTTTCAATATCCTGGGCCTGATCCTGGCTATTGCCGGTTTGGTGATGGCGGCAAAGATGCTCAAGAACGACGGCTCGTACGGCGAGCCCGCGCGCGGGTGGCCGCGCACGGTGCTGTGCGTGGCGGCGGGTCTGCTGTGCATTTTCCAGATCGGCCAAAGCGCCGGCCTGTACAACGTCAACGTCGGCCAGTCGATTGACAACCTGCAAAGCCGGCTGTTCGGCCCCAGCGAGCCGCGTCCGAAATCCCTGGCAAGCGAGCTGGACAAGGACGTGCGCGCACGCACCGAGCAACGCTCGGCCACGGTCAGCCAGGTGCTGCTGCGCGATGACATCGCCACGTCGCTGGCGCGTATCCACGCCAACGCCACGCTTTACAACCTGTATGCCGAAAAGTGCAACAACCCCGGCAAACGCTTCGTGCTGGACGAGATCCCCGCGCTGCTGACCGATAAAGACAAGGCCTACGTCGAAAAAGCGCAGCAACTGGCGGCGCGCAACGCGTCGGACCGCTTTGACTGCCAAGGCGAGCCGATGCGCGACTTCATGAGCAACTGGCTGGCCGGCGACGTTCTGCGCGACCGCGCCAACCTGGCCGTGCAAACCGCCGCCTATCGCGAACGCTTTGGCGACAAACCGGCAGGCGCGGGCGACGACACGCTGGTGACGACCGGCCTGGGCGTGTGGCTGGGCGATTCGATCAGCCAGGTGCAAACGGCCTTTGGCACCACGGCCATGCCGGTGCCCGCGGGCAAGTCCGGCAAAACCAAGCTGGACTTTCCGGATCGGGGCATGGAGCTGGTGTTCGACTTTGCCGGCAAGGTGGACACCATCACCGTGCGCGCGCCGTTCACGGGCAGCATCGTCGGCCTGAAAATCGGCGATAGCCGTCGCACGGTCAACCGCCTGCTGGGCGAAAGCTGGATCGATGTGCGCCTGCCTTACGACAACGCCGCCGCCGATTACGACATCCAGTTCCGCAAAAAGACGCCGGGGACCCAATCGCAATGGATCGACCGGCGCCAGGGCAACCCGCAAACGGTGCTGCTGCTGCAAGGCGCCAGCTATGCCAGCCAGATCGACGAGATCAAGCTGGTAACGCCGCGCCCGCCGGGCTAGCGCCGGTACGGCTGGGGGGTTGGCTTACTTGGCCAGCGCCCCCATCGCCTGCCGCATGAACGTCAGCGTCGCCCCGTCGGCCCAGGTGCCGGCGGTCAACTCGGGCTCGGTCATCAACGCCTGCCGGAACTTGGCGTGTGTGGCCGGATCCTTGCCCGCGTACGAACTGAACAGTTCCAGCCACTGCCGCGCCAGGGCCTGGCCGGTTTCCGAATCGGGCGCCACGCCCGCATCAATGGCGTTTCGGACCTCCGCGATCAGCGACGGCCATTCCGAAATCCGGTCGCCGTAATGTTCGCGCATGAACCGGGCTTCGTCCGGCGTCAGGTGTTTTTCGTAGATCAGCAGTTTGCTTTCCGAGAAGGCGCGCAGCACATAGTCGCGCATGGCTTTGGAAATGCCGACGTGCGTCTGCATGCCGGGTTCCTGCTCGTGCATGCGATTGAGCTTCACCAACAAGCGCGGATCGCCGTTGGTATCGCGCAGCAGCAGTTCCATCCAGCGCCGGGCAAGCTCGCGTGGCTTAGCGTCCTCGGGCGCCACGCCCTGCTCCATCTGCTGGCGCACTTGCTGAACCAACGCAAGCCAGTCCGGGTCGCCGTCCGGCCCATGCGTGTAGAGGGGCAGGCGCGCCAGTTCTTCGGGCGAAAAATATTTATCGTACATAGTCATCATTTCCAGAGTTTTTAGCCAATCGGCCAGCTCGGGCTCCGTGCCATCCGTCAACTGCCCGTGCAGTTGCGCCAAGCGTTCGCGCAAGCGCGCGGCCTGCTGCATCTGACGGTCCAGCATGGCAATCTGCCGAGAGATCACGTCCGCCAAGGGAACGCCGGGCTGGTCCAGGTAGGCGCCGATTTCCGCCAACGCCAATCCGAAGCGACGCAATGCCTGAATCTGATGCAGACGGGCAATTTCGTCGCGACCGTACAGGCGATAGCCGTTGTCGGCGCGCGCTGAAGGCGTCAGCAAACCAATCGCGTGATAGTGGTGAAGCGTGCGCACGGTCAGCCCGCTACGCTTTGCCAGTTCTCCTACGGTCAGCTGCATGTTCCCTCCTTCGAATGCGCAGGCCAAACTCTGGGCCATCACGTTACGTGAGGGTCAAGCAGCGCCGCAAGTCCTGTTGCGACACGGGTGCTGTATGTGCTGCCGGCCGCCTAAACGTGCCGGAAACGTCACACGCGGGCTGACCGCGCAACGCCGCCGGGCGATATCATGGCGGCCCAACGAATAGAGACACAAGGAGAGACGATGGAAGATAAATCGTACCGAGCGCGCTTGGTCCCGGAGCTGATGGTTCGGGACATGGGGCAAAGCCGGCGCTTCTGGATCGACCTGTGTGGATTCGAGGTCGTCTACCAGCGCGAGGAAGAGGGTTTTGTATTTCTGGATCGGGACGGCGCGCAGTTCATGCTGGACGAGATCCGGGGAGACGATGGATGGATCACCGCCCCGCTGCAAGCGCCTTTGGGGCGGGGTGTGAATTTTGAGATCAAGGTGAAGTCCGTCGGGCCGTTATACGAACGGCTGCTGGCGGCGGACTGGCCGATGTACCGGGCGATGCAGCAACGTTGGTATCGAAACGGGCAGATCGAGATCGGGGTCCAGCAATTTCTGGTGCAGGACCCCGACGGCTATCTGCTGCGTTTTTCCGAATGGATAGGCGACCGGCCCGTGGCGACCGTTGCGCTATCTGTTGCAGCG
>NZ_LBHW02000026.1:0-81602 GCF_001005835.2 Achromobacter sp. LC458 | reverse complement strand
GATCTTGCGGCGTGTCGACATCGGCGTGCACGCCGGGATCGTCCACTGCCAACTCGTGCACGGGATGGCGCAGCAGCAAGCGGCGCGCGCCCACGTCGCCCGATAGCGCGGCAAGCTCAGGCCAGAGATCGCGCGCGAAGGCGACGGGGTGGCCGCGCTTGCCTTGCCACGTGGGCGCCACGATGCGATGGTGCGGGGCTGCGGCGGCCACTTGCATGCAGGTGTCGGCGCGCAACCAGGGCATGTCCGCCAAGGCGACCAGGCACGACGATGCGGCGGGCAAGCCCTGCGTCTTAGCGTGAACGTCTCGCCCTTCGGGTGGAAAATCTTCGCCCCGGCCAATGCCCGGGCCGAGCAAGTGGCGGGCGGCGGTCGCCAGGCTATCGCCCATGCCGTCCGCGTTCGCGCCCACCATGACCAGCTCGCATCCTTCCGCTTGCAGCAGCGCGCCTAGCGCCGCTTGGTCGGGTCGAAGCACCGCAATGGTGCGTGATGTGGCGCTGCCCAGCGCGCGGGCGGACGCCACCGCCACCGGCGTGCCATCTTCCAGCCGCGCCATCAACTTGTCTTGACCGGGGGCGTCTGCGGCGTAGCGCCGCCCATGGCCCGCCGCCAGCAAGATGCCGACGCACGCGGCCGAGGGCAAAGCGCGCAACGCGGAAGAGGGGGGCGTGGAAGGCGCTGACAAGGAAGGGGCGGACAAGGAAGGGGCTGGCAAGGAAGGCGCTGACAAGAAAGGGGCTGACAAGAAAGGGGCTGACAAGAAAGGGGCTGACAAGAAAGGGGCGGCCAAGGAAGAGGCTGACAAAGCAGAGGCTGACAAAAACGGTAGCGGCTTAGGCATGGCGCTTGCTGGGCGATCACGGTTGACAGTGGGCAACTGGGGGGGCAGACGTGGCGTCTGGGACAACCCGCGCCACTCCTGGCATTCCCCCGTTGATTCGTGAATTTCACTCAACGGTGTATGCGGATTTTGCCTCTTTTCTTGCCGGGCGGGCCACTGGTAGAGTGAGTCCGATATTTCCAAAGGCACCAACATGGAAAGTCTTGATCTACAAGTGTTGGCCGCTATCCAGGACTGGCGGCGCCAGGGCCACGCGTTTGTCATGGCGACGGTAGCCGCAACCTGGGGCGCCTCGCCACGGCCACGCGGATCGTGGCTGGCGGTGCGCGACGATGGGCGCATTGCCGGGTCGGTATCCGGTGGCTGTATCGAAGATGATCTCATCGACAAGATGCGGCGCGGCGATCTTTGGCGCGCCGGCCCCTATGCGCTGACCTACGGCGCCACCCGCGACGAAGCGTTGAACTTTGGCCTGCCCTGCGGCGGCATCCTGGAACTGCTGATCGAACCCAAGCCGGATGCGGCGCAGCTGCATAGCCTTGCCGACCGACTGCGCCAGGGCGAACTCGTCAAAAGAACGTTGAGCCTGGCCGATGGCACCGCGCAGCTGACGCCGGCGCAGCCGGGCGACCGGTTCGACTGGAACGGCAAAGTGTTGACCACGCTGCACGGCCCGCAATGGCGCTTGCTGCTGGTGGGCGCCGGCGACATCGCGCGCTATGTGGCGCCGATGGCGGTAGCCCTGGGATTCGACGTCACCGTGTGCGACCCGCGCGAAGAATATGCCGCGTCATGGGACGTGCCGGGTACACGACTCGTCACGACGATGCCGGACGACACGGTGATGGCCCTGGCACCCGACGTGCGCACGGCGATCATCGTGCTGGCGCATGACCCGAAGCTGGACGACATGGCCTTGCTGGAAGCGCTGCCGTCGCCGGCGTTCTTTGTGGGCGCGCTGGGCTCGCGCCGCACCAACGAAGCGCGACGCGCGCGTCTGCGTGAACATTTCGGTTTTACAGAAGAGCAGATTGCGCGCCTGCGTGGCCCGGTGGGCCTGCCCATCGGCAGCCGCACCCCACCCGAGATCGCAGTGTCGATCCTGGCGGAGCTGACGCAGCAACGTATTCAACATACGACACAGGCCGCCGCGCATTCCCGGCGGGAGTGGGAATGCGGGTTGCTGCATGCCGGACCGCAATCCGGACCGCAACCCGACCCGCAACCCGACCCGCAGCGCGCCGCCATCCGCGTCGCCGACTAAACGAAAGGGGCAGACTTGGAAAACTCATCAGCAATCAAGATCACCCGGCGCAACCTGCTGAAGGCGGGCGCCGTTTCCGCAACCGCCATGGCTGCCTCATCGTCGGTGTCGTTGGCCCAGCAGGCCGCGCAGACCGGCGTGCAGCCGATGTCCGCCACCGTGACGCTGCGGGTGAATGGCTCGTCACGCGAAGTGTCGCTGGATATGCGCACCAGCCTGTTGGACGCGCTGCGCGAGCACTTGCATCTGACCGGCACCAAGAAGGGTTGCGACCACGGCCAGTGCGGCGCCTGTACGGTGGTGCTGGACGGCCGCCGCGTCAATTCCTGTCTGACACTTGCCGTGATGCACGACGGCGCCGAGATCACCACCATTGAAGGGCTGGGCTCGCCCACGGCGCTGCATCCGCTACAGGCCGCCTTCGTCAAGCACGACGGTTATCAGTGCGGCTACTGCACGCCGGGCCAGATCTGTTCGGCGGTAGCCATGCTGGAAGAATTGTCGCAAGGCGTGCCCAGCCACGTCAGCGAGAGCCTGACCGAGCGCCCGCTGCTTAGCGTGGACGAAATCCGCGAACGCATGAGCGGCAACATCTGCCGCTGCGGCGCGTATTCAAACATCATTGAAGCCATCACCGAGGTGGCGGGGAGCAAAGCATGAGGCCGTTTACCTACGAACGCGCGCGCACCCCCGCCGACGCCGCCGCTAGCGCCGCCCAGGCACGCGGCACCCGCTTCATTGCGGGCGGCACCAATCTGCTGGACCTGATGAAGCTGGAAGTGGAAACGCCCACGCACCTGATCGACGTGAACGGGCTGGCGTTGGACCAGATCACGCCGACGCCCGAAGGCGGGCTGCGCATCGGCAGCCTGGTACGCAACACCGATCTGGCCGCCGACGAGCGCGTGCGGCGCGATTACGCCGTGCTGTCGCGCGCCATTCTGGCCGGCGCGTCGGGGCAGATTCGCAACCGCGCGACCACGGCGGGCAACCTGCTGCAACGTACGCGCTGTCCGTATTTCTACGACACCAACATGCCGTGCAACAAGCGCGCGCCGGGCACGGGCTGTTCGGCCATCGGCGGCGTGACGCGTCAATTAGCCGTGATAGGCACCAGTGACGCCTGTATCGCCACGCACCCCAGCGACATGGCGGTGGCCATGCGCGTGCTGGACGCGCAGGTGGAAACGGTGCGTCCGGACGGCGCCACGCGCGTGATTCCGATCGCGGACTTCTACCGCCTGCCCGGCGATACGCCGCACATTGAAACCACGCTGGAAGCCGGCGAGCTGATCACGGCGGTGGCCCTGCCCAAGCCGGCAGGTGGCACGCACGTGTATCGCAAGGTGCGCGACCGCGCCTCTTACGCGTTTGCGCTGGTGTCCGTGGCCGCCGTGGTGCAGCCAGACGGCAGCGGCCGGGTGGCGTTGGGCGGGGTGGCGCCGCAACCGTGGCGCCTGGACGCCGCCGACGCCGCGTTGCCGCAAGGCGCGCGGGCGGTCACCGACCGCCTGCTGGCCGACGCCCGGCCCACCGACGACAACGCATTCAAGCTGACACTGGCCGCAAGAACCCTGAGTGCAGTGCTGGCGCAAGCGAGGGCCTGACGCGATGAAATTCGATACTCCCGCTACCCAAAATCCCATCGACCAGCTAAAGGTCGTGGGCCATGGCGTCGACCGCATCGACGGCCCGTTGAAAACCACCGGCAGGGCGCCCTACGCGTACGAGCGGCATGACGTGGCGCCCGATGCCGCCGTGGGCTATGTACTAGGTTCTGCCATCGCAAAGGGCCGCATCACATCGATGGACATCGAGGCCGCGCGCCGCGCGCCCGGCGTGCTGGCGGTGGTGACCGCGCAAAACGCCGGCAAGCTGGGCAAGGGCAAGATGAACACCGCCACGCTGCTGGGCGGCCCCGCCATCGAGCACTATCACCAGGCCATCGCCCTGGTGGTGGCCGAAAACCTGGAACAGGCGCGCGCCGCCAGCCGGCTCATCCGCGTGCAGTACGAACGCACGCAGGGCGCGTTCGATCTGGCCGCCGAGAAGGCGTCTACGGACAAGGCCGGCAAGAACGATCCGCAAGAGGACCGCGTGGGTGAATTCGAAAGCGCCTATGCGCAGGCGCCGGTGAAGATCGACCACACCTACACCACGCCCGACCAGTCGCACGCGATGATGGAGCCGCATGCGTCCGTTGCCAAATGGGAAGGCGATGCGCTGACGGTGTGGACGTCGAACCAGATGGTGGACTGGGGGCGTGGCGACCTGGCGCGCACCCTGGGTGTGCCGCGCGAAAAGGTCCGCTTGATCTCGCCCTATGTGGGCGGCGGTTTTGGCGGCAAGCTGTTTGTGCGCGCGGATGCCTTGATGGCGGCGCTGGGCGCGCGGGCGGCGGGCCGACCGGTCAAGGTGGCGCTGCAACGCCCGTTGATAGCGAACAACACCACGCATCGCCCCGCAACGATTCAGCGTGTGCGCATCGGCACGACGCCAGACGGCAAGATCACCGCCATCGGCCACGAAAGCTGGTCGGGCGATTTGCCCGGCGGCCAGCCCGAGCTGGCCGTGCAGCAAACGCGGTTGTTGTATGCCGGCGCCAACCGGCTGACCGCGCTGAACCTGATGCAGCTGGACCTGCCCGAAGGCAACGCCATGCGCGCGCCCGGCGAGGCGCCGGGCATGATGGTGCTGGAAATTGCCGTGGATGAAATGGCGGAAGCGGCCGGGCTGGACCCGGTGGAATTTCGGGTGCGCAACGACACGCAGGTGGACCCGGCCAAGCCGGAGCGGCCGTTCTCGCAGCGCCGCTTCATTGAATGCCTGCGCCTGGGCGCGGACCATTTTGGATGGGCCAATCGCAGCGCCAAGCCCGGTACTCGCCGCGAAGGGCGCTGGTTGGTGGGCATGGGCGTGGCGTCGGCGTTTCGCAATAACCTGGTGACCACCTCGGCGGCGCGCGTGCGCCTGGACGCCGCGGGCCAGGTCATCGTTGAAACCGATATGACGGACATCGGCACCGGCAGCTACACGATCATCGCGCAGACGGCCGCCGAAATGTTGGGCGTGCCGCTGGCCAAGGTCGTCGTGCGGTTGGGCGATTCCGACTTCCCGGTGTCGGCCGGCTCGGGCGGGCAGTGGGGCGCCAATAGCTCGACGGCGGGCGTGTACGCGGCGTGCGACAAGCTGCGCACCCAGATTCTGCAACGCCTGGGCTTCGCCACGGACGGGGCGGTGTTCGCGGACGGCTCGGTCACCGATGCAAATGGCCGAACGGCAACGCTGCGCGATGCGGCGGCGGGCGGCGACCTGGTCGCGGAAGACACGATGGAATTCGGTGACCTGGACAAGAAGTTCCAGCAGTCCACCTTCGGCGCGCATTTTGTCGAAGTGGCGGTGGACGCGGCCACCGGCGAGACGCGCATCCGGCGCATGCTGGCCGTGTGCGCCGCCGGGCGCATCCTGAACCCCAAGACGGCGCGCAGCCAGGTGATCGGCGCCATGACGATGGGCGTGGGCGCGGCCTTGATGGAAGAGCTGGCGGTGGACGACCGGGTCGGCTTCTTCGTGAACCACGACCTGGCCGGGTATGAGGTGCCGGTGCACGCCGACATCCCAAGTCAGGAGGTCATCTTCCTGGATGAAACCGACCCGATTTCCTCGCCCATGAAAGCCAAGGGCGTGGGCGAGCTGGGCCTGTGCGGCGTGGGCGCGGCGATTGCCAACGCGATCTACAACGCCACCGGTGTCCGGGTGCGAGACTACCCGATCACGTTGGACAAGCTGCTGCCGGGCTTGCCAGAGCTGAGCTGACCAGGACCGTGATTCCCAGCCGCGTCGCCACCTGCTGCCAGCGGCCGGCAGCGCGCCAAGGTGCCGGCTGGGCGACGCGCGTGTCAGCCCTGCGTCTTCAATGACCCCAACGACCTGATCTCGTCGTACAGCGCGCGGCCGACCCATACGCCTTCCTGTTCGCTCTTGGCGCGCGCCTTGAAGCGGCGTTCGGAAGGCAGGCGTGCGCCCTGGCCGCTGATGGCGTCCAGCATGGCCTCGGCGGCGTCGGCGTTGGCCGGCGCCAAGCCACGGCCCAGGATGTTCGGGTCCAGCGCAATCACCAATTCCCCGTGCAGGGGCGTGCCGCCCTTGCCGGCATCGTGCGCTTGCGATTGCATGCTGGTCCAGTCGCCGATGAGCGGTCCGGCCAGCAGCTCGATCATCGTGGATAGTGCCGACCCCTTGTAGGTACCGAACGGCAGCATCGCGCCCGCCAGTCCCGCTGCGGCGTCGGTGGTGGGCCGTCCTTGCGCATCGATCGCCCAGCCTTCTGGAATGGCGCGCCCGGTGCGGCGGTGTAATTCGATTTCGCCGCGCGCGACCATGCTGGTGGCAAAGTCAAACACATACGGGTAGGGGCCAGGGCGCGGCCAGGCGAACGCCAAGGGGTTGGTGCCGAACACCGGACGCGTACCGCCCGCGGGCGCCACCCAGCTATGGCTGGGCGTCATCGCCAAGCCCGCAAGGCCATGCTGCGCAATGGCTTCGACTTCCGGCCACAGCGCGGAAAAGTGGAAGCAATTGTTGATGGCCAGCACGGCCACGCCGTTGCGCTTGGCCTTGTCCACCAGATGCGGCAAGCCTTCTTGAAATGCCAACAAGGAATACGCGCGCTGCGCATCGACCTGCACCACGGCTGCGGTGGGGTGCGTGACGATGGGCAGGGCTTCAGGGTCAACCAGCCCGGACTGCAAGGTGCGCACGCAAGCGAGCAGGCGGTACATGCCATGAGACTGGCAGTCATCGCGCTGACCCGCCGTGATCGTTTGCGCGATGGCCTTGGCGTGCGCCATTGAAAAGCCGTTGCGGCTCAACACATCAAGCGATAACTCATAGACCTCGGTGATCGAGAGATTGACCATGTCGGTGTTCACATTACCTCCGGGTTTGCATTGCATGGCCCCGGCCGGCAGCGCGGGCGGGGTCGAATCAAAGCGGCGCGGGGCAGTCTGCGCTTGGCCAGTGTAGCGAGGTTGATGGCCAGCCTGATTGCGACCCGAATATGTCGCGCTTGAACAAGCCGTGGATGCGCCTGTGGCAGTGCATCAATTCAAGCGCGGGACCGCTTTGGCAAAGGGATGGAAGCTGCTTTGCAATGCAGCAATACAAATGGCGTTCGACATTCAGCCAAAGGGCTGTTTTTCTGATTTATCAGAGCGCCAATTAAGCATCTTCCTAGTTAAATCCGCGCGCCTAAATCGTATCGTTCATGGACTCGCACCAACCCATCCCCGCGGCATTGTCTTGCCGGGGTTGGCGAGCCCTGTTGCCAGGACACGGTGTGCCGGGTTCTGGCAGTCATCAAGGCTTCGGCGGCATATCGCGCCCGCGGCGTATCCGCAAACCCCATGGTTCACCGCGTCGCCTTTTCAGCCGCCATATTCATCTTCACAAAAGGAATACGCATGAAGCGCAGTATCGTGACATCCCTTGCCGCCTCTGGCTTGCTGCTCGCCGCATTCGCTCCGGGCGCCACTTTCGCCGCCGGCGGTACCGTCAACTTTTTTGGCACGATCAGCGACGTGACGTGCGACGTTGAAGGCAGCGCGGGCGGCGCCAATGGCGTCACCGACGTGCCTTCGTTCGGCACGGTCAATCCCGCGGACGTCGTGAATGGGTCCGCGCCCGAACGCGACTTTCAGATCAAGGTGCACGGCTCTGTCGACTGCACGGATGACACCAAGGTGCGGCTGCAATTTCATGCCAACCACCCGAACGTCGACAAGGTGACGGGCAACCTGAAGCTGGTGGGCGCAGACCCGGCTGCGGGCGTGCAGATCCAGATCCGCAACAACCGCAGCGAAGCCCCCGCCAACACCACGCCGATCCGGCTGGGCATCACCGACGCCAACCCGCAAGTGGCCGAGGTCAAGAACAATCAGGCCATCCTGTACTACTCGGCCAAATACGTCCCGCAGGATCCCTCCGCCACTTCGGTCGGCATGGGGGGTGGCGATTCCTTCGTGACCTACACGCTGCGCTACAACTAAGCTCGGCGACCGCAATGAACACGATCATCGGGGCGCTTTCCCGCCATGCGTTCACGCGCGTGCTATCGCTCGCTTTGGTCCTGTGCGCCTGGGCGTTTCCCGCCCAGGCCGCATTGGTCTTGCAAGGCACGCGCCTGGTCATCAAGTCCGACGCGCGCGATGCCATCATGATTGTCCGCAACAACGGGGCAAGCCCCGTGCTGGCGCAAAACTGGATCGACGACGGCAAGGAAGGCGTGCTGCCCACCGATTTGCGCCTGCCGTTCGTGTTGACGCCGCCGATCATGCGAATCGAACCCAACAGCGCGGCCAATATCCGCATCAGCTACACCAAGGAACCGCTGCCGTCCGATCGCGAGACCCTGTTTTATCTGAACGTCGTGGAAACGCCACCGCGTGATCCAGCCACCGTCAACGTGCTGCAATTTTCCTTTCACACCCGCATCAAGATTTTCTTTCGGCCCGTCACGCTGCCCGACGAGGCCGCGACGGCGCCCGACAAGCTGACCTGGAAGCTGGTGGGCGGCGCGGGCGGAAAACGCCAGCTTGAAGTCACCAACCCCACGCCGTTCCATGTGTCGTTTGCGCGTGTCGGGCTGGTGTCGGGAGGCAAGACGATAGCCGTGGATAACGGCATGGTTGCCCCGTTTGGGCAAACGAACTTTGCGCTTTCCTCGAATGCGGCTGGCTTGCAAAGCGCGAAATCCACCGTCCAGTACGAAGCCATCAACGACTTTGGCGGACGACGCGAAATCAACAAACGCTTGCTGGACTGAGCGCTTTACTTGGCCTTTGTCGCGGGAGTTTCTCCGGTTTGATCAACGTTCGACTTGCGCGACCTTCGGTTCGCCATCCTGTTTTCACGCCTGTCGGGGCGCGGCGACGCATGCGCCCCTGGCGGCGCACCGGCCGCTGCTTGCTTGCGGCCGCCTGCGCGGTCACGGCCAGCAGCGCGGCGGCGCAAGACGAAGTCGCGATTTTCGACCCCTACATGCTGATGCAGGAAGTGGGCGGCGCCACGATCGACACGCGCCGCTTTCAGCGGGTGAACTTTGCCGATCCCGGCATGCATCGCCTGGACTTGTATTTCAACGGGCAATGGCGCGGCGTCGACGACATCGAATTTCGCAATGTGCCCGGACAAGACAGCGCCGCGCCCTGTTACGACGCATTGATGCTGGAGCGTGGCGGGCTGGACCTGGGCAAGGTGTCGCGCGCGGATGGCGTCGAGCCGCCGCCCGAGGTGCTTGCCTGCGACGACCTGAGTCGGTATGTGCCCGGCGCGAAGATACGGGTCGATATGGCGCAGCTGGCCCTGTACGTGACGTATCCCGAGTACCTCCAACGACTGGCGGCGTCCAACCGCTACGTGGACCCGTCGCAGTGGGACAGCGGCATCACGGCCGCTCGGCTGAACTACAACACCAACGTCTTCAGCACCGAAAGCAATGGCCGCCGCACGACGCGGGGCTACGCCGGTATCAACGCCGGGCTGAATCTGGGCGCGGTGCGGTTGCGGCACAGCGGCTCGGCGTCCTGGTCGCAGACCAGCGGCGCGCGCTATCAAGCCAATTCCTATTTTTTGCAAACCGATATCCCGACCTGGAAGTCGCAGTTGCTGGTGGGCGAAAGCTCAACCAGCGGTGAACTGTTCGACGCGGTGTCGTTCCGGGGCGTGCAGCTGGGCAGCGACGACCGCATGCTGCCCGAGACGATGCGCTATTACGCGCCCATCGTGCGCGGCACGGCCAACAGCAACGCGAAAGTGTCCGTGTACCAACGTGGCTTCCTTATTTATGAGACCACCGTGGCCCCCGGCCCCTTCGCCATCGAAGACGTGCGCGCCGCCAGCTACGGTGGCGATCTGGACGTGCGCGTGACGGAAGCCGATGGCAGCTTGCGCAGCTTTGTGGTGCCGTTTGCCACCATCGTGCAGCTGTTGCGCCCGGGTGTGACGCAATACAGCGTAACGGCGGGCCGCGCGGCCGACCCCGGCTTGCGCAGCAGTTCCCGGTATGTGTTGCAGGGCACGCTGAAGCGCGGAGTGGGCGACTCGGTGACCGGCTACGGCGGGCTGGCGTTTACCGACCACTATGGCTCGGCGCTGCTGGGCGCCGCGATGAGCACGGCGATAGGCGCCTTTGCGTTTGATGTGACGGGCGCGCGTGCGAAGTTGCCCTCGCGGGAATCGCGCGCCGGGGCCAGCTACCGGCTGACCTATAGCCGCGACCTGCCCAACAGCGGCACCAACTTTTCATTATTGGCCTACCGCTATTCGACCAGCGGTTACCTGGGCTTGCGCGACGCCGTGGCGCTGGGCAGCCTGCCGCAAAACACGCGCTACCAGAACGATGGCCGCATGCGCAGCCGCTTCGACCTGAACGTCAGCCAAAGCCTGGGCGGCAGCCTGGGCAGCCTGTATGCGTCGGCGTCCACGGCCAACTATTGGAAGCAGGCCGGCAACGACATGAACTTCTCCGTGGGCTACAACAACGACTGGAAGGATGTGTCGTATTCCATTGCGCTGCAACGCGTTCACGGCGCCAGCTCGGACTATTGGGGCGGCGGCAGCGTCAAAAGCACGCAGATGACGCTTAACGTGGCCATTCCGCTTGGCCGGGCGACGTCATCGCGCGCAACGCGCGTCAGCGCCGTCTACACCGCCGACAGCCGCGAGGGTGCGCGCGTATCCTCCAGCGTCAGCGGCGCGCTGGATGATGCCGGCGCGGGCTCGTATTCCTTATCGGCGTCGCACAACGGCCGCACCAACGCCAATTCGGCGGACGCGGGCCTGGGCTACAACTTTCCGCAAGCCGCGGTGTCGGCCAGCGTGGGGCAAGGGCGCGGATATCGCCAGGCGTCGTTGAACGCGATGGGCGCCATGGTCTTGCACAGTGGCGGCCTGACGTTGGCACAGACCCTGGGCGAAACGGTGGCGCTGGTGCAGGCCAAGGACGCGCAGGGTATGCGGGTGGGATACGGCTTGAACCGCGTGGATGCGGCTGGCTACGCCGTGGTGGGCAGCCTGAGCCCGTACCGCTTGAACGCCGTGGACGTGGACCCGGCGGACCTGCCCGCCGACATCGAACTCAAGGCAAGCTCGCTGAACATCGCGCCACGAGCCGGGGCGATCATCAAGCTGGTCTACCCGACGTTGCGCGCTCGCCAGGTGCTTATTGTGGGCAAGCTGGAAGACGGGTCGCCGTTGCCTTTCGGCGCCGAAGTCATCGACCCGGACACGGGCGTGGCGGTGGGCGCGGTGGGGCAGGGAAGCCGCATCGTCATGCGCGCGGAAAAAGACCGTGGCACGGTACGCGTCGAATGGGGAGAGGGCGACGGCGAACGTTGTTTTGTTGAGTACGCATTGCCTGACCGCGCGTTGCGGGGCGACAGCGCTTACGACATCCTGGAAAGGGATTGCGTGCAGGCGCCGCAATCCGATCCGCCCTCCACCCCACCTCAAGGCGGCGTCGGACCGATGACGCTCCGATGAGCCGGCAGCGCGCATGGGGCCGCTGGCGATTCGCGCTGGTGCTTGCCCTGACGGCTGCCTGGTGCGTGTCGTGCCCTGGGGGTGCGCGGGCCGATCTGGTCGTGACCGGCACGCGCTTCATCTACCCGGCCACGCAACAGTCACTGACCTTGCGCACCGCCAATACCGGCCAGCATCCCATCCTGGTGCAAAGCTGGCTGGACACCGGCGACTTCACCTCGGACCCCAGCTTGCAAACCGTGCCATTCCTATTGACGCCGCCGGTGTACCGACTGGACCCGGGGCAGCGCGCGAGCCTGTTGCTGCGGCACACGGGAGAACGCCTGCCGTCAGATCGCGAATCCGTTTTCTGGATCAATTTCCTGGAAGTCCCCGCGCGGGATCGCACGCAAAACAACCTGCTTCAGCTGTCGTATCGGCTACGCATGAAAGTGCTGTATCGGCCCGACGGCCTGCCGGGATCCGCCTACGACGCTATCGGACAGGTGTTGTGGACGTATCACGCGGCGGATCACGAAATCGAGGCCGTCAACGCGGCGCCGTATGCGGTGTCGCTGGCGCGGCTGGAGCTGGACACCCAGGAAAAACCCGGCACGTTCATCACACTGATGGGGCTGACCGTTGCCCCGCTGTCCCGCACGCGCTTCCCGTTGCCCCAGGGGGCGACGCCCCGGGCAGGCAAGGACGCACTGCGTTACCAGGCGGCTAACGACGACGGCGACATCATTGAAGGCCGGCTAGCGCTGGGCCTTCGGTAAGGCAAAACCAACACCCATGCCAACCGGGGGGCTATTGCCGGGCGGCAGGGCAGGGCAAGGAGATCGAGATGCAGCATGAACGATGGCGCCGCCCGCGGCGTTGGACAGGATGGGGTGCCGCAATGGCGATAGCGGCGGTGCTGGCGATAAGCGCACAGCCGCGATGGGCGTGGGGCGCCGACGCGGTGATCGCGGCAGCGGACTGCAAGAACGACGTGATCTTCGGCCAGGGGTGGCGGCAGGTTGAGCCGTTGACGACGCAGTCGCAAATTCACCAGGTGCTGTACGAAAGAGTGGCGCCGCTGGCAATCACGTTTTTGGTGGCAAGGCTGCCTGGCATGACCGAGCCGCACAAACTGTTCACCACCGGGATGTGGCGCAATCCGACGTACCTGGCCGAGGGCATTGTCGCCACCAACGTGGCCGGCATAGGCATGAGGATCATCTATCGCGACACCGTCATCGCGTTGGATCGCGTCTCGTTGGTTATAGACGCGGCGGACCTCAACGTTGGCGTCGCCGGGCTGGGTGGGATGCAATACATGCCGTTTGTCCAGCAGTTGGTGTTGATGGCAAGGCCGGAAGATCTGCCTCGCGACTTGAAGGTAACGGGGGTAGCGCCCCATACCGCGTTGGTCCTGGAGATATTCACGAACCGCTCCGGTGCTACCAAGCCCGGCCAGGTCGGCATCGTCCCGCCTACGTGGCAACCGCCACCCCAGACGATTCCTCCGGGGCTGAAGCTGTGCGCCATGAAGGCCGTGTATCAGGGCAGCCAGATTCTGGAGATCGGAGCGGGGGGGACGGTACCCGGCATCGACATCAAGCACCAGTGCGACGCCGGCGCGCATCAGGACATCAGGGTCGACATGCCCCCCGCCTTTGTCGCGGACTTTCCCGTTGAGGGCGCGACCGCCGCGCCGAAACCCTTCAACATCCGGCTGAACAAATGCAGCGCGCTGGCGCGGCCACAGGTCAAGTTCCGGGCAAGAAGCGGTCTCGTTCCCGGTACCGATACGGTCCTGGCGCTGCACGGCGCGAACGCCAAGGGCGAGAAGCCGGCCCGGGGCATCGGCATCATCGTGGTGGATGCGCAAGACCGACGCGTGAGGTTTGGGCCCGTCGGCGGCGCCTATGGCCCTGACTATGCGATGACGCTGATGGACGGTAGCGCGCAACTGTCGTTGGCCGCCCGCTACATCCGCACGGCGCGTGACCGCGACGACGTGCAAGGAGGCGTAGCCAACGCCGCTGCGGAATTCACGTTCGAATTTCCCTAGGTATCGCATCAGTCCGCGAAGCCGACGCATCGCGGTCGCAAGAAAAGGTGGCGCAGTCCTGTCGGATGGCGCCACCTTCGTCATCGCACCATCGCGGCCTACCAGACCGTACCGGTGTTGCGGCCCACCAAGGCGCCGCGCGTTTGCAGCAACCACTGGCCCCACCAGTAATTCACGCTATTGCGCGCATGCGACTGATGGATCAGCCCTTCGTTCACACCGGCCAGGCCGCCCATCGTGACGTGCAGGCCGCCGCTGATGTCACCGTGCGCGGTGCCGCCCATGATCTCGGCGGTAACCAGATTGCGGCCTACCAAGCCACCTATCCGGCTCTTGTATTCTCCGCGTACGGTGCCGTTCGCGACGGCATGTTCAATACTGCCGCGGTTCACGCCGACCAATCCACCCACGTCGCCCCGATCCCGCCCAGAGACATTGCCCCTGGCTTCGGTATGGGTCAGCTTCCCGTTGTTGTACCCCACGAGCCCGCCAACGGCGCTGTGATGGCCCCCGCTGGTGTGGCCGTATGCGGTGGCGTTCTCGATCATGCCGCCGTTGTATCCGGCCAGCCCGCCCACGGAAAAAGCCGAGCCGCTTTGCACTTGGACGCGGCCGTAGGCGGCGGACTTGGCGATGATCGCCTGGTTGGCGCCGACCAGGCCACCAAAGTGACCATTGCCGGATTCGCCGCTATGGGTGACCGAGCCACGTGCTTGCACGTTGTAGAGCGCACCGGCCGCGTCGTTATAGCCGGCAAAGCCACCGGCGTGGACGTTGCCCGATACCTGCACGGCGACGTTGGCCACCGAGTCGCTGATGAAGCCCCCGTTGTTGTCGCCGATCATGCCGCCGACGCGTCCGCCCGTGGCACGCAGTGTCGAAGCCGTGACGCTTGATCGGTCGATCGTTCCGCCATTGCTGCGGCCGATCAAACCGCCGACCGCGCCGATACCCGCGCCCAGGTCGGTCATGCGCGATCCCGTCGCATGGACGTTGGTGATGGCGCCGGAATTGGTGCCCACCAGCGCGCCGGCGGCCTTGTCGATCGATCGCGCGCCTTTGGCCGTGGTGACGGATATGTCCGACAGATTCAGGTTGCGGATGTTGCCCGAGGACTGGGCGAACAGGCCCGCGTGGTTGTCGGCGTCGACCTCGAACTTGCTTAGCGTGTGGCCCATGCCCTCGAATTCGCCGGTGAATACGTTTTGGTCATCGCCGATGGTGGCGACTTTGCCGCCCGCCTCAAGGCTCTTGCCCAGCGCATAGCGCCCGGCCAGATCCTTGTTCATGGATTCCCACTGGCTGATATCGTTGATGACGTCATAGCGTCCCTGGCGGGTTTCGTAGGTGGTGCCCTTGCCGCTCAGTTCGATGGTCACGCCGTTGTTCAGGTCGAAGTCTGATCTTGCAATCAAGGCCAGCGCCGCGTTGTCGCCCGCGAGCGTCATGCGGGCATTGATGCGCAGATCGCCGCCCAGCGTCTTGGCGGCCAGGCCCGCGCCGTCTCCGTGGGCGATTATCGGGGCGTTGAACTCTACGTCCCTGGCGGCTTGCAAGGTCAGCGACGTGGCGCCATTCCACTGCACGGGCGCGTTGATCGCGACGTTGCCGTATGGGCTGATCAGCGCAACGTTGGTGGTGGCCAGGTTCTTGTTCAGCACGCTGGCGGACAACGTGGCGCCCGTTTCGGAGTCGTCCCCGGCAACGTTCACGTTGTGCGCTGCTATCGACAGCAGGCCGGTTTGTCCGGGCGCGCCGCGTGTGTCGATGTCGGCGTACGGGTGGATGGAGGGGGATTTTGCGATGACGGATATCGTGCCGCCCGCCATGGTGTCGCCGCCCGTAGCGGTCAGGCGTCCACCGACCTGGACATGGCCGAAGTTGCCGCCGTCCAGAACGATGGTGCCGGATTTTCCGTCCAGCGAGTTGGCTTCGATCACGCCACGATTATTGACGACGAGGGCCGACATGGCGTCTTTGGCCGGCCCCTTGAGCAGTACCTGCCCGCCATGCGCGCGCAGCAAGCCGGTAGTTTCTATCAAGGGGTTCAAGGTGGCCCCTTCCACTTGCAGGTCTATCAACGAATTCCCGGCCAAAGACACGGTTATCGTTTTGCCGGATGCCAGCGCGACGCTGCCCCGGTCCGCCTGGATGCTGCCGTAGCTTTTGATATTGTCGGCGACCAGGATGACACTGCCGCCACCATGGGCGGTGATCGAGCCCAAGTGGGTGATGCCGGCGTTGCCTGCACCTGTCAGTTGCATTGGGCCTCCACTAAGAAAATCGTCGTGGCTGACAGGCTTGCTCGAGGCAAGCAGGCTTCCTACGTTTACCCGCGACGATTGACCGAACACGATCCCGTTGGGATTGATCAAGAATACGCTGCCGTTGGCGCTGATCTCCCCCCGGATGTCGCTGAAGAAGTCGCTTAGAACCTTGTTCAGCACGACGGATTCTCGGCCGGGCTGGTTGAAAACCACGTGCTTGCCGGAGCCCACGTCAAACCGATGCCAATCGATGATCAGCTTGTCCGTCTTTTGATTGACCCGCATGGTCTTCTTGTCGGCATCCACGGTGATGTCGACAGCGCCAAGCTTGACCACCCCGTCCTTCGGAAAATCCTGAGCATGGACGATGCCAACAACGCCCATCAGCGCCACTGCGACCGCGACCCGCCGCAACGCGCCCGGCGGTTTGCCGCGCCGGCGCGGGCCTTCACCGGCAGCGACCCAGCCGCTGCGTGATTCGCTCCACACCAATGCAAAAGTCTTGTTCATGTTTTCCTCTGGGAAAGTGCGACGCGGCGCGCTTGTGGCGCGCCGCGTAGCGGGTGGGTAAGACTCAGAAGTAGCGGGTGGCCTGCACCCAGAATTGGGGTTGGCGGTCGGTTTTTGCGGCGCCGCTGCCTTGGCGCCAGGGCCACGCGGCGCTGACATTGACCAGGTGCTGGGCACCGCCATGCGCCACGCCCACGCCGAACGCACTTAACGATTGACGGTTGGGTTCCGCCGTCCATGCACGTTTGTTGACCTGGACGGAGCCGGTGTCCACGAAGGCCGAGAACTGCAAGCCGGGCAAGGGCAAGTAACGCAGTTCGCCCGTGGCCTGCCAGCCCTGGTCGCCGCTGGCGGCGCCCGGTCCGTAGGCGCGCACGCCATACGGGCCGCCCAGGCTGAATTTCTCGGAGCTGTCCAGGTTCTTGCTGGACCATTGCGAGCGCATGCGCGCAAAGAACTGAACGGGACCCGATATGCGTTGCAGCCGGCTCATTCCAAGGTTGAACACGCCGAAGCCCCCGCCGGCGTGCTTGACGAAGCGATCGTCGCGCCGCTGGGCGTCGTCGCCAAAGCGCAGGTTGCCGCGCGACACCGCCAGACTGAGCCCGTTGCTGGCGCCGCCCCACAGCGTGTCGTTCAGGCTGGCGTTGACGGCGGCGGTCCATAGGCCGATGCGTTGCGCGCGCGACAGATTGAAGTAGTCGTAGTTGTCGCGCAGGCGCTTGTGTTCGTACTGGAGCGTGGCCTGGACGTTGGCGTCGCGGCCGCGCAGCAGGGTTTGCCGCAGGTAGGCGTTGGTGTTCCGCGCCTGGCCGTGCGCCTCTAGCGCGGCGAACTCGCGGCCCAGCTCGTAGCGCATGTTGGAAGCGCCCGCGCCGATGCGGGTGGACCAGGGGCCGACGGGCACCTGGAAATCAAGATGGTAATAGCGCTGCCGACGGTCGCTGGACAACAGGCGCACGTCGAACTGGTCGCCCAGGCCCAAGGGGCTGTTGATGCTGGCGGCCGCGCTCAAGCGATATTCGCCGGTGTAGGCGCCGCCATAGTTGTCGGCGTCGATGCTGCCCGCGATCCACGGGCCGGGCTGCGCGTTGACGATCAGGTCGGTCTCGCCCGTGACGGCGCCCGCGCGCAAGGTGCCGATGGCAACGACACCGGGCAGGTCGTTCAGGCGCAGCAACGCGCTGTCCAGATCCGCGCCTTGCACCGCCGTGCCGGGCGGCAGGGCGTCAAGGATGGGGCTTAACGCACCATCGCGCGTGCGCGACGCGTTGTTCAGAATGACCTGACCGTACAGCCCTTCCATGACGCGGATGCGCACGACGCCGCCGTCGATCTGCTGCGGGGGCAGGTAGGCCCGCGCAAGCAGGTAGCCGTGCGCGTGGTAGTGCTGGGAGACTCGGGTGGCGGCGGCGCGCAGCCCTTCCAGGCCCTGATGGGTTCCGATCACATCAACCAGCAGCGCCTGCAACGTTGCGTTGTCGTAGACGTGGTTGCCTTCCAGCTGGAAGGCTTGCACCAACAGGGTAGTGACTTTGCCGGATTCGGTGTCTGAGTCGGGCGCGGGCATTGCGCCGGCCGGGCCGCCTGGCAGTTTCAGCGCGGGCGCGGGGGCGGCGGGCGGCGGCGCGGGGATGGTCGATTCCAGATCGCGGAGGGAACGACCGGCGTCGGGGATTTGCGCAAGGGCGGGTCGCCCGCAAAGCCATGCCGCGGACAAAGCGGCAACGATCGCCAAATGGGGAATGGGCAGCATCGAACCACTATACGAATGGCGACGCACTCAATCTTTACGAGGATTCTGAATTCCTGATGTGACGATTACGAATTTCAAGAGCTTGCGTCGCCGCGTCGCGCCCTTGGCGGCGTCAGGACGACTTGGCTTCCTTGGCCATGCGTTGGCAAGACGCGCCAAATTCCAACAGGGCATCACCAAGCTGCTCAACAATGGCGTCCAGCGATAAGGCATGGCTGATGGGTGCCGCGCAGGCTTCGCTGAGCACGGAACACAGCCGACTCAGTTGCGCGTCGCCCGTCATTTGTGCCGCGCCCTTGATCCGATGGGCAAGCTGGCGCAATGCGGGTCTGTCATCGCGTGCGTGCAGTTCGCAAAGGCGCAACATATCGATGTCGTTGGCCTTGACGAACGCGTGCGCCAAGGCGCGGACGCGGGCCGGATCAGCACCGGTCAAGTCCGTGATGGTGCGCACACGGCGTTCATGGCGCCGTTGCGCCGTACTTGAGGCAATGGGCGGACGGCCGCCGTTTGTAGGGGGCGACGCGCCATTTGGGCTTGCGGGTCGCGCAGGGTCTTCGTTGTTGTTTTTGTTCATGGGCTTGCTGACTGGGCCTGTTTCACCGCGGCATCAGACGACGATAATCGCGAAACCTGGCCCGGCGTGATGGGGATACGTCCGACTCATGCGCCGGAACGTTGCGCATCGGATACTTTCGTAGTATTCCTATTCTCTTATTGGCTGTACGGCAGCACTATATCGGTCTATCGATATAGTGGCTTCACACGGCGTACACCCATGCAAATCTGCCGATGAAAAAAAGAACTTGCTTGCGTCGGGCGCTATTCCCGCGTGCAAGGCTATATGTTGCCCGGGGGCTCCCGATGTGGAAGAGGGAAATGCAGCAATGTCATCACGATACATTCGCGTGATCGTCGCCGACGACCACCCCGCCGTGGCGCTGGGGGTCAGCTATGAATTGGGGCTGGACCCGGCCATCGATGTCATCGGGTGCGCCGAAAACTCCACCGATCTGGTCGCGCGGCTAGAAACCCAGCATTGCGACGTGGTCGTGTCGGACTACACCATGCCCGGCGGCAAGTACGGCGACGGCCTGGGCCTGATCGCGCTGTTGCGGCGTCGATACCCCGCGCTGCGCGTGGCGGTGCTGACCATGATCGACAACCCCACGCTGATCCGCGCGTTGCTGGCTTACGAAAATCTTTGCGTACTGAGCAAATCAGATTCCACCAGCCACATCATCAACGCCGTGCACGCCATGTACCAGGGCAAGACCTACTACTCGCCGACCATCAAAGAGATGATCGTCAACCAGGCGTTTGTGCTGGGGCGGGCGCGGCTGACCAAGCGCGAAGCCGAGATCGTGCGCCTGTTCTGTGCAGGCGCCACCGTGACTGAAATTTCGCAGATGTCGCATCGCAGCGTGCAGACGGTCAGCTCGCAAAAGCGCAGTGCCATGCGCAAGCTGGGCATCGAACGCGACGCGGATCTGATCCGGTACGGCGCCGACGCCGTTCAAAGCCAACTGGGCGAAGGCGGCTTCCCCGCGCTGCCCCGGCCGGACAAGCCAACCTGGAGCTCGGCCTGAGCTCAGGCCGAAGCCGGAGCAGGCAAGCCGGGCCGAAGCATGAATTGCCTTCGGCGACGGCTTCAGCCCTGAAGCCGCCTTGCCGTCAGAAGCCGACGGCTTGCCCGTCGCGGCGCGAGTCCGACGCCGCGATATAACCGCCTTGGGGCAAGCGGCAAATCAACTGCGCCGAGCCGAATTCCAGGCTGTCCACGGGCGCCACGGCCACATTGTGACCACGGTCGCGCAGCGTCTGCACCACGTCTTGCGGCAGATGCGATTCCACATTCACCACCGGGCCCTTTTCAACACGGAAGCGCGGGGCATCGCTCATTGCCTGCGGGTTCTGTTTGAACGCGGCCAGACGCGTGACCATTTGCAGGTGGCCCTGCGCCTGCATCGATCCGCCCATCACGCCAAACGACATCAACGGTTGACCGCCACGCGTGACGAACGCGGGGATGATCGTGTGCATGGGCTTTTTGCGCGGCGCCACCTGGTTGGCGTGGCCGGGCGTCAGCACGAAGTTCAAGCCCCGATTGTGCAGGCTGATGCCGGTGCCCGGCACGACCACGCCGGAACCGAAGCCGTGATAGTTGGACTGGATGAACGACACCATCGTGCCGTTCGCATCGGCCGTGGTCAGGTAAACGGTGCCGCCGGTGGCGGGCGTGCCGGCGGTGGGTACGCTGGCACGATCCATCGAAATCAGCCGTGCGCGTTCGGCCAGGTAGGCGCGGTCCAGCAGCGCCTTGGCGTCCGTGCGCATGTGGCGCGGGTCGGCCACATGGTGATGCAGGTCGGCGAACGCCAGCTTCATCGCTTCGATGCTGACGTGGTAGTAGTCGGCGCTGTCCACGCCCATGCCTTCCAGGTCGAACTGTTCCAGCATGCCCAGCGCCATCAGCGCGGAAATGCCTTGGCCGTTCGGCGGAATTTCATGCAGTTCGACGTCGCGGAACGATTGCGAAATGGGAGCGACCCATTCCGGACGATGCTCGGCCAGGTCCGTGGCGCTGAGAGCGCCGCCCGTCTGGCTGGCAAAGTCGGTGATCTTGCGGGCGAGTTCGCCCAGATAGAAGCTGTCGCCGCCGCTTTCCGCAATGGCGCGCAGCGTCTTGCCCTGTGCCGGAAAGCGCCACCATTCGCCTGCTTGCGGTGCGCGGCCGTCGGGTAGAAAGGCCTCGGCAAAGCCGGGCTCGTGCGCCAGCTTGGGCGCTTGCGTGGCCCATTGGCGCGCGATGGTCGGCGACACGGGGAAGCCTTCTTCGGCATAGCCGATGGCGGGCTCGAACAGTTGGGCGAAGGGCAGCTTGCCGAAGCGGTCGGACAGCGCCTTCCAGCCGGCCACCTGGCCGGGCACGGTGACGGTGCCCCAGCCGGTGCCGGGCATGGCATCGCGGCCGTTGAAGAAGTCCGGCGTCCACGCGGCGGGCGCGCAACCGCTGGAATTCAGGCCATGCAGTTGGCCGTTGTGCCAGACCAGCGCGAACATATCGCCGCCGATGCCGTTCATGACGGGTTCGACCACCGTCAGCGCAATCGCGGTGGCAATGGCGCTGTCAACGGCATTGCCACCGGCCAGCAACATGCGTAGCCCCGCCTGCGCAGCCAGCGGCTGGCTGGTCGCGACCGCGTTGGCGGCCAGGACCGGCATTTTTCGGGAAGCGTACGGAAAAGACCAATCGAAGGAGGGGGACATGGATGCTGGAAACTCGTGGTGTAAGGGTTACTGCGGGGTGATGCCGGCTTGGTCGATCAACTGCTTGGTGCGCGGAATTTCGGCCTTGATGAAGGCGGCGAATTCGGCGCGGCTGCCGCCACGCGGTTCAGCGCCCGCTTCGGCGAGCTTACCGCGCAATGCCGGATCCGCCAGCACCTTGTTGACGGCGCGGTTCAGCTTTTCAAGAATCGGCTCGGGCGTGCCTTCGGGCGCGATCAGGCCATACCAGGGGGCGATGTCGTAGCCCGCGTAGCCTTGTTCGGCGATGGTGGGGATGTCCGGCGCCAGCGAGGAACGCTTCGAGTTGGACATGCCCAGCGCCAGCAGCGAACCGCTCTTGACCTGCGGCAGGCCCGTCATGATGGTGTCGAAATACATCGATACCTGGCCGGACAGCAGGGCGGGGATGGCTTCGCCCGCGCCCTTGTACGGCACGTGCAGGATGTCGATGCCGGCAATGGACTTGAGCATTTCGCCCGCCATGTGCGACGTGGTGCCGGTGCCGAATGACGCGTAGGTCAGCTTGCCCGGATTGGCGCGCGCATAGGCCACCATTTCGGGCAGCGTCTTGAAGGGCTGCTGCGGATTGGCCAGCAGGATGTTGGGCGTGTAGGCCACCAGGGACACCAGCGCGAAGGCGTCCGGGTCATAAGCCAGACGCTTCTGCAGGAAGCGGTTGGTGACGACAGCGGCCGGGCCGCCCATCAACAACGTGTAGCCATCCGGTGCGGAACGCGCCACCGAGGCGCTGCCGATGGCGGCCGCGGCGCCGGGGCGGGCTTCCACGACAAAGGGTTGGCCCAGTTCGGTGGCCAGCGCGGCGCCCAGCTGGCGCGAGATCAGATCCGTGGCAGAGCCGGCCTGGAACGGCACAACAATGCGCACCGGGTGCTGCGGCCAGTCGGTGGCGGGCGCGGCGGTTTGTGCGCCGGCCTGGGCGGCGAAAGCGGCTACGGCCAGGCCGGCCAGCGTCCGGATGAGACGAAATTTCATTGGATTCCCCTTGATCGCGTAATGGAAAGCTTGGGCTTGCCGGGCGGGTCTGTTGCCCGTTCCGGCGCGTGACAGGCCTTGCGACGCCGTCCGCAAGCAATTAGACGGGACCGTGCCCCGGCCGACCATTAGTATTTGCATCCATGGATCACTGGATCCAGTTTGTGTTATTTTTGCGTTTATCTATCATGGCGGCTTTCCAAGCCCGGGGACGACAATGCTGCAATTCCAGAAGACAGCGATCAGTGCCGAAGACGAGGCTTATCTGCATCTGCAACGCGAAATCCGCCTGGGCAACTATGCGCCCGGCCAGCGCCTGGTGCCGGATGTGGTCGCCACCGAAATTGGCACCAGCCGGATGCCCGTGCGCGGCGCCTTGCGGCGGCTGGCCTCGGAAGGGCTGGTCGAGATCCGGGCCAATCGGGGCGCCGTCGTGCGTGGGCTGAACCAGCAGGAAATGCTGGAAGTGTTCGAGATGCGGTCCGTGCTGGAAGGCCTGGCCGCGCGCAATGCCGTGCTGCACATGAGCGCCGAGCACGTCCGCCGCCTGACCAATATGCTTGAGCAGCTGGACCAGGACGCAAGCGACGATCTGGACTGGACGACCGCGCACCGGGAGTTTCATGAATACCTGTGCAGCTTCTGCCAGAAACCGCGACTGCTGCGTCAGATCTCGGAACTGCATTCGGTGGTGGAACCTTATATGCGCTTGTGGGCGGCGCAGCCCGGCCGCGTACTGCGTGTGCGGGAATCGCATCAAGAACTGATCGACGCCCTGCAAACGCGCGACCCCGCCCGTTGCGAAGCGGCCATGCGCCAACATGTGTTGAACACCGTGCCCGCGTTGCAGGCGTTCCTGGAAAAGAAGGCGTAACACCGTCTGGCGTTGCCTGCCTTGGCGACGCAATGGGCGAATGCCCGCTTACCGAACGAATTTTTCGGCCCCGCAACGTGATCCCCGCTTATAGCCAGGAGTAATATGTTGCGTCCGGCCGGCCCCTGGCCACCGGCAAGAACACGCCGATTCGTGCCGCGTCCTTCTCACCCGTGTCGATAGCGGATTTTGTCCGCGCGTTCCCTGCGGTGTCTGTAAGCCCTGGCGCGCCTGCGGCTACAAGAAGACATCGAGGAGACGGTTGTGAACAAGCAAGAGTCGGGCGGCTGGTATTTCGGCTGGAACATCGTCGGCGCCGCCGCGGTTCTTACCCTGTTGACGGTGGGCCTGCGCATGGGCATCGGGCCTTTTTTCCTGCCGATGGCGGACGGGCTGGGGTTTTCGCGCAGCCTGCTGTCGGCCATCGTGGCGGTGGGCATGCTGTGCTACGGGCTGGCCATGCCGCTGGCGGGTTACCTGGTCAGCGTGCGCGGCACGCGCTTCGTGCTGCTGACCGGCACGGCCATCGTCGTGGCGTCTTCGCTGTGGACGGTGTTCGCGCGTGGCCCCATTGAGTTCCTGCTGTCCTTCGGCGTGGCCTTGTCCGTGGGCCTGGCGTTTACCAGCCCCGTTGCATTGACGCCGGTCATCAGCCGCTGGTTCACGCGCCAGCGCGGCATGGCACTGTTCTTTTTGTCCACCGGGTCCATGGCGGGCATCGCCTTGATGACGCCAACGCTGACCTTTGCGATCGCGGCCGTGGGCTGGCAGGAAACCCTGCTGGCCTTCGCCGTGCTGTTCGCCTTGCTGACCGTGCCCGTCGCGCTGTTCATCATGCGCGACAACGCGCCCGAACACACCGACCTGCTGCCTCACCAGATTCCCGATCGAAAAGTGTCGGCCGCTTCCTCCACGCCAGGCAAAGCCCCCGCGCCGAATGTGCGCGACGCGTTGCGCACCTTGCCCTTCTGGCAGGTGGCGCTGGGCCTGTTCGCCTGTGGCTACAGCATGAACCTGCTGGGTACGCACGGCATGCCCATGCTGATGGACCACGGCTTTGACGCCACCACCAGTTCGCTGGGCATCGGCTTGATCGGCCTGGTTGCCATCTTCAGCACGCTGGTGCTGGGCCGCATGTCCGACCAGGTTGAACGGCGCAACATCCTGGCCGCCATCTACCTGGTGCGCGGCCTGGGGTTCTTCGCCCTGGTCATGGTGGGCGCGCACTGGGAACTGTATGCGGCGGCCACCATCGGCGGCATTGTGTGGGCGGGCAGCATCGCCTTGTCGTCGGCCATTCTGGCGGACGTCTACGGCATCCGGCTGGTCGGCGTGCTGTACGGCCTGACGTATCTGGGCCACCAGGTCGGCGGCATGATCAGTTCGTGGCTGGGGGGCTGGGCGTTTGACACGTTCCACACCCACTGGGTTGCCTTCGGTTCGGCGGGCGTGCTGCTGTTGATGGCCGCGGCCATCTCGCTGCGGTTGCCCGGACGCGGCCTTGCGCCCGCCCCGGCAACCGTGGGACGCTGACCTAGCGGTCTTTCAGCAACGTCACCAGTTCGGGCACGTAGCGTTCGCCACCGCCTTGCGTGACGGCCTGGTCGAACGTGTGCTGCACGGCGGCGCCGATCTCGCGCACGGCGCCCGCCTCGGCTGCCATGGTGTTGTAGTAGGACAGGTCCTTCTGCGCGTTCGACATGAAAAAGCGCAGCGACGACGGGTCCTGTTCCAGCAGGTACGGCTTGATGCGTTCCAACGCCACGCCGCCGCCACCGCCCTTGCTCAGGACTTCCGCGAACACCGCCGGGTCGATATCCGAACGCAGCGCGCACGCCGCTGCTTCGGACAGCAGCGCGACGACACCCAGCGACACGTAGTTGTGCAGCAGCTTCATGCGGTGCCCGGCGCCGATGGGGCCGGCATGCGTGATGTTTTCGGAAAAGCAGGCCAGGATCGGCTTGCATTCTTCAAACAGCGCGGCGTCGCCGCCCACCAGCAGGTTCAGCCTTCCTTCGGCGGCTTCCTTGGGCGTGCGCGTCATTGGCGCATCCAGAAAGCGGCCACCCGAATCCGTCACGGCTTGTGCGACCTTGATGGTGGACGACGGAATCGCCGTCGAGCAATCGATGATGACGGTGCCTGCGCGCAGGCCTTCCAGCACGCCGCCTTCGGCCAGCAACACGGCTTCGACCTGCGGGCTGCCCGTTACGCACAGGATGATCACATCCGACTGCGCCGCCAACGCCGCGCCGCTGGTCACGCTGGCCGCGCCTGCGGCTTTCAATGCGTCCAGGGGCTGATTGCCCGGATGCTCAAGCACCGTCAACGCATGCCCGTGCTTGACCAGATTGCTTGCAATGCCATGGCCCATAAGGCCGATACCCACCATGCCGACTTTCGCCATCGTTTACTGCTCCTGCCAGGTATAGGAATGTTGTGGCGTAAATCTTACTCTTAGATTTCCACCGGAACGAAGCCCGTCCGCGCTTGGGCGGTGCCCGGCGCGCCATACGCCCCGCTTCGTTCGCTGCGCGTACACCTCTTGCCGCCGGCCATGTTCGCCGGGGCCGGCTTTGCGGTACTTTCAGCCATCCAATGTCGGATTGCCATCGATTTTCCCGCCATGACTGAATCCATCCCCGAAGGTTTTGCGCCATGGCGCCCCAGCAGCCCGTTCATGACCCATCTGGCCGACCTGGGCGCGCTGTACCGGCGCGACACGGACAACGTGCTGGCGCTGCGCGTCAACCACGCGCACACCAACATGCACGGCATGGCGCACGGCGGCTTGCTTGCCACCTTGGCGGATAGCGCGCTGGGCTTCACCATTGCCGAACAGGCGCAAGTGTCGATCGTGACCGTGCAGATGTCGGTGGAATACCTTAGCGCCGTGCAGCCCGGCGACTGGCTTGAAGCCCATGTGCAGATCGACAAGCAGGGCAAGCGACTGATCTACGCCCATTGCCTGTTGCGGGTCGACGGCCGCGTCATGCTCAAAGCAAACGCCGTGTTCGCCGTGCGTGCCGCGCCCTCGCCGGTGTCCGACGGCTAAGCGTCCGGCCGCGCGTTGAACGCTGTCGAACGCAGCGTTCGAAACATTCAACTCCTCGTGGGACGAGGGCGCGAACATAATTCTCCGAAAGCAGTTGAATCACGGAGACACTATGCTTCACAACGCCCTCTGCGGCATCAAGGTCGTGGACCTGTCGCGCATTCTTGCCGGCCCCTGGTGCACGCAGAACCTGGCCGACCTGGGCGCCCAGGTCATCAAGATCGAACACCCCACGCGCGGCGATGACACGCGCGGCTGGGGGCCGCCCGACTTGCGCGCCGACGACGGCAAGGCGGCCATGTCGGCCTATTTCATGGCGTGCAACCGTGGCAAGCAGTCGGTCGCCATCGACTTTGCCTCGGAGGCGGGCGCGGCCCGCGTGCGCGAACTTGTCGCCGACGCCGACATCCTGGTCGAGAACTACAAGTCCGGCGGCCTGCGCAAATACGGCTTGGACTACGCGTCGCTGGCGCGCATCAACCCGCGCCTGATCTACCTGTCCATTACCGGCTACGGCCAGTCCGGCCCCATGGCGGACAAGCCCGGCTATGACTACGTGTTCCAGGGCATGGGCGGCTTGATGAGCTACACCGGTCAGCCTGACGGTACGCCCGGCGCCGGCCCCTTGCGCACCGGCGTCGCCGTGGTGGACCTGATGACGGGCATGTATGCCACGACCGCCGTGTTGGCCGCCTTGCGCCAGCGCGACCTTACGGGGCAGGGCATGCCGCTGGACATCTGCTTGCTGGATGTTGCCGTGGCCATGAACGCCAACCAGGGCGCCAACTACCTGGCGTCCGGCGTGGCGCCCCAGCGCAGCGGCAACGCGCATCCCAATTGCGCGCCCTACGAAGTGTTCGCCTGCGCCGATGGCCATTTGATTCTGGCGATTGGCAACGACGCCCAATTTACGCGTTTCTGCGGTGTGGTCGGTCATCCCGACTGGGCACTGGATACGCGCTACGCCACCAACAGCGCGCGCCTTTTGCACCTGGACAGCTTGCGCGCGCAAGTGGCGCAAGCGCTGGCCGGCGCGCCGCGCAAGCATTGGACCGACGCGTTCGACGCCGCGGGCGTGCCATGGGGGCCGATCCACACGCTGGACGAGGTCTTTGCGCATCCGCAGGTGCGCCACCGCCAACTGGTTCAGGCCACCGTGCATCCCGTGCTGGGCGACATGCGGCTGGTGCGCAACCCCTTGCTGGCCGGCTCGCCCGCCGACGCGTTGGGCGCCGCGCCGCCTTTGCTGGGCGAACACACCGACGCGGTGCTGGGCGCGCGGCCCCACGCCATGCCGGTCGGCCACACCGACGCCGCGCCAGGCCGTCCGCCCACGCTTTGAAGACCTGATTCATCCCGAGGAGACAACAATGACAATCATCAAAAAAATACCGCTTGCCATGTTTTTTGCTGGCCTGGCCGTACCCGGCCTGGCCGCCGCCGAGTATCCCGACAAGCCCATCCGCCTGGTGGTGCCGTATGCCGTGGGCGGCACCACCGACATCATCGCGCGCGTCGTGGGCAACAAGCTGGGCGCGCAGCTGGGCCAGTCCGTCATCATCGAAAACAAACCGGGCGCCGGGGGCAGCATCGGGTCCGCCTACGCCGCCAAGCAGCCGGCCGACGGCTACACCCTGGTAATGGCCGTGGAGAGCTCGCACGCCGTCAATCCGAACGTCTACGCCAAGAGCCTCTACGACCCGGTCCAGGACTTTGCGCCCATCAGCAACCTGGCGGACGTACCCAACGTGCTGGTCGTGAACCCGGCGTTGCCGGCGCAAAATCTGACGGCGTTCCTGGCCTTGCTCAAGGCCGATCCCAACAAGTACGCGTTCGGCTCATCCGGCAATGGCGGCTTAAGCCACATGAACGGCGAACTGTTCATGAAGACGACGGGCACGCGCATGCTGCATGTGCCGTACAAGGGTCTGGGGCCCGCGTTGAACGATCTGGTGGCCGGGCAGGTGCAGGTCGTGTTCGACAATATTCCGTCGTCGTATCCGCTGATCCAGGCGCAGCGCATCCGCCCCTTGGCCGTGGCGGCCCGCGAACGGCTGAAGGTGTTGCCCGACGTGCCGACCTATGCCGAAGCCGGGCTGCCCGCCATGAACAACCCGTCATGGTTTGGCCTGGCCGCACCCGCCGGCACGCCCGCGCCGGTGCTGGATAAATTGAACGCGGCCGTGCGCCAGGCCCTGGCGGACCCGGCAACGGTAGACGCCATCGAAAGACAGGGTGCCGTGCCCAGCCCGATGTCGCGCGACGCATTCGGCGCGTTGATCGCGCAGTCGTACGGGCATTGGAAAACGGTGGTCGAAGACATCAAATTTCAGAAAATGCAGTGACCGGAGCGCTTGTGAACACCATGAATCTGTCTCTTCCCCACGCCGACGTCCGCATTGACGCGGCCGGCATCGCCACGCTGACCATGCAGGACGCCGGCGTGCTGAACATCTTGAGTACGCCCGTCATCAATGGCCTGCGGCACGCATTGTCCCAGTTGAGCCACAACAAGGCGGTGCGCGTGCTGGTGCTGCGCGGCGCGGGCGACCGCGCCTTCGTGGCGGGTGCCGATATCGCCGAAATGGCCTCGCTGGATGCGTCCAGCGCCCAGCGCTTCATCGCTAATCTGCGCGACCTGTGCAACGCCGTCCGCCACTTTCCCGTGCCCGTCATCGCCCGCATACCCGGCTGGTGCCTGGGCGGCGGGTTGGAGTTCGCGCTGGCGTGCGACTTGCGCATCTGCGCCGACGAAGCGCAGTTCGGCATGCCCGAGGTCAAGGTCGGCATCCCCTCGGTGATCCACGCGGCGCTGATGCCGCGCTTAATCGGGGCGGCCCACAGCGCGTGGATGCTGTTGACGGGCGAACTGATCGACGCGCGTCGCGCACAGGACTGGGGGCTGGTCAATGCCGCCGTGCTGCAGGCGCAGCTGGACGAAACCGTCTACAAGCTGGCGCAGCGCTTTGCCGCGCTGGGGCCGGAGGCTCTGCGTCAGCAGAAGAAGCTGTTGCGCCGCTGGGAAACGATGTCGGTTGACGACGCCATCGAGGACAGCGTGGCGGAATTCGGCGCCGCGTTCAATACCGGCGAACCGCAGAAGTTCATGAACGAGTTTCTGGCCAGCAAGCGGCGCGGCAAGGGTTGATCAGGGGTGAACTGCGCTGGGCCGGCCTGAGCTGGGTTGAGGTGGGTTGAGCAGGGGGGGATCAGTCCAACCCGCCGCGCGTCGCTGCAACGATCGGATCGTCCAGCAGATATTCGGCAACCTGCTCCACGAAGGGTGACAGCGGCACGTTGGCTTGCGTCACCAGCGTCAATTCACGGCGCGCCCAGGGTTCGCTGATGGCCACCGCCGCAATGCGCTGTTCACGCAGCGCGGTGGCCGCAACGCTGCGCGGCACCAGCGATACGCCCACGCCGGCCTGCACCATGGACAGCACGGCGTCGAAGGTGTGCACGTGGATGCGCACCTTGGGCGTCTTGCCCGCCAGCTTGGCCATGTCGCGCAGGAAGATGTAGTTGCTGCTGGCACGGCTCATGCAGACAAAATCCAGGTCCAGCATCGCCGGAAAGCGTACCGGCGAATGCTGCGCCACCGGGTGGTTCGGCGGCGCCGCGATGATCAGTTCGTCGATGGCATAGCGCACCGCCTGCACGCCGGCCGATTCGGCATGACCAGCAAAGATGCCGATATCCGCTTCCTGTCCCGCGATAGCGGCCTCGATCGTGGTGCTGGACCGCTCTTCCAGCAGGATGTTCACGTTCGGATTCGCCGACAGAAACCGGCTAAGGCTGGGCACGATGAAGCCGTTGAGCGAACTGCTGTTGGCAAACAGCTTGACGCTGCCTTTCAGGCCACTGGCAAAGCCGCTGACTTCGCCGTGCATGCGTTCTACGCCGGCCAGCAGCGACCGCACGTGCTTGAGCACAAACGCGCCTTCCGTCGTCAACTCCATCCCGCGTGCTTCGCGCTTGAACAGCGGCACGCCCATCGCCGCTTCCAGATTCTTCAGGCGGTAGCTGGCGGACGAAGCGGTAAGGTGCACCGTATTGGCGCCGCCGGACAGGCTTTGCGCCTCGGCGATGGCAAGGAACAGGCGCAGGTCGGTCAGTTCATAACGCATCGTGCAGAAAGGTTCGGCGGTGTTGGGGTTGGCGCGTGTGGTTGGCGCGTGTAGTTGAAGCGTGTTGTCTAGGCGTGTTGTTGACGCGTGTTGTCGAAGCGTCACAAATACGGGGTAGCCAGCCAGATGACCTTGTTGCGCAGCCGTTTGGCAAACGGCGCCTGGGCCAGGGTGTCCAGCGTTTCCGGTTTGGCATGATCGATCAGCGCATCGATGCGCTTGCCGATCCAGCGCGCCACGCCGGGGTCATAGATTTCGGTGTCCAGCTCGAAGTTCAAGCGCAGGCTGCGCGGGTCCAGGTTCGACGAACCGACGTAGGCCCAGGCGTCGTCCACCGTCATCAGCTTGGAGTGGTCGAACGTGCCCACCGCCCGCCACACATGGCAGCCCGTGCGCACCACCTGGTCCAACTGCGCCGACATGGCGTAGTCCACCAGCCGCAGATTGTTCTTGTCGGGGATGACGATGTCTACGCGGATGCCGCGCCGCGCCGCCGTAGCCAGCGCGCCGATCAACGTCTGGTCAGGCAGGAAATAGGGCGACTGAATGCGCACGTGATGCTGCGCCACCGCCAGCGCGCCCAGCAGCATATTGTGTGAGCTGCCCAGCGCGCGGTCCGGGCCCGACGGCACGCAGCGCATCGGCACGTTGCCAGTCGGCGGCAGCGCGTGCGGGTCGAACCACGGGCGCGCGGGCAGCGATTCGTGCGTGGTGAAATTCCAATCGTGCGCGAACACCGACATCAGCTGCGTCACGATCGGCCCCTCCATGCGGAAATGCGTGTCGTGATTGACGGCCTTGCCCGCCAGCGCCGTCACAAACGCCGCCCGCACGTTCATGCCGCCCGAAAAGCCCACGCGTCCATCGATGACCAACACCTTGCGGTGGCTGCGCAGATTGGCGTAAGGCATGCGCAGCACGCCCAGCGGATTCGTCATGAAGCGCGCCACGGGCACGCCGCCGCGCGCCAACATGCGCACGATGGGCGGACGCGAATACTTGGAGCCGATGGCGTCGATCAACACACGCACCTGCACGCCGCGCCCTTGCGCTTCAATCAGCGCTTCGGCCATCTCGCGGCCGATCTCGTCGTTATCGAAGATATAGCTTTGCATCGCGATGGCGCTACGCGCTTCGCGTATGGCCTGCATCATGGCCGGATAGGCTTCGTCCCCGCCGTCCAGCGGCTGCACCGCATTGCCACCCAACAGCCGAAACCGGCTGACGCGATCCCCCAGTATTTTCAGCGACGCAAACTGCGGACCGGATACCGCCGCCACATCCACCGGCAGGGTATCCACCTGCTCGGCATCCACCACCATGGTCTCGTCGCGCAACTGCGACACCCGCGTCTTGCGGATGCGATTAATGCCGGCCACAAAATAGAAGAGGGCGCCAAACAACGGAGAAAACAGCGCCACCCCCACCCACCCAATCGCCGCCCGCACATCCTGCTTGGTCATCGCGGCATGCACCGCCGCGCCCGTCCCTGCCACGATGCTGGTGGCAAAGACCAGATGAGGCCAGTAATCGATCAAAATTGCGTGTATGCGATCCATAGCAATGACGTGAAAACCAGCCTTGGGAAGTGAGCCATGCGGAAGAATAGCAAGGTGCGTGGCATTGGCAATGCAAAGGCAAAAGGGGGCTTTTGACACGCAGAAAAAATATGCTATAGTTCGGCCTCTTCGTTGTTGAGCTTCTTCTGAAGCACGGCAAAGAAGCACCAGAGGTGGCTGTAGCTCAGTTGGTAGAGTCCCGGATTGTGATTCCGGTTGTCGTGGGTTCGAGCCCCATCAGCCACCCCAAAGAATTTGTCAAGAAAGGCGCTTAGGTCATCCTAAGCGCCTTTTTTGTTTTTGATTTTCCCGGATTTTTGCCGGACGGCTTAGTCCAAGAGCCTCTTTAAAAAATCCCGCGCTTGTGGAAAGATTCCATCGATTGTGTCGTTGCATGTGAGGAGCCGATGAGCGATATCCAGCAGCCCGACAAGGGAAAACAAAAGGAAATGGAGACGGATATTGTCCGTCCCGAAAAGCCGGTGGATCCCGCCCAGGATTCCACCCAGGAAACTCCCCAGGAAACCGGCAAGAACAAATCCGCGGAAGACCCGCCCCGCAAGATGCGGTGGCCTGCCGATTTTCCGGGCAAACACTGAACGACCGCGCCGTCTCGGCAGCCCGTCGCGCGCGCGGGCAAGCATCGCCCCGCCCGGCTCCTCCTGAAGCCGCGACCCTTCTGCCATAGCCCCCTTCAGGCATGTCCCTTGCTGCCCTCCCACAGCCGCGCATGTTGCGCGCCGCTGACCGGGAGGCTCACATGTATCAACCCAGATTGAAATTGAAAGCACTGCGTGACCAGGTGATCGTCATCACTGGCGCGGGCAGTGGTATTGGCGCGGCCACGGCCAGGATGGCTGCGAAGCAGGGCGCGAAAGTGGTTTTGGCGGGCAGGCAGGAAGAGGCGTTGACCCGCGTGGCGGACGATATCGTCCAGGCGGGTGGGGCGGCTATTACCGTGGTGGCCGATGTGGGGGTTGCCGAGGATCATGACCGTATCCTGGAACAGGCCGTGCAGCACTACGGGCGGGTGGACACCTGGGTTAACAACGCCGGCGTTTCCATCTTTGGTACGTTGGAACAGGTGCCGGTCGAGGATCAGCGCAAGCTGTTCGATACCGTCTATTGGGGCGTGGTGTACGGCTCGATGGCGGCGGTGCGGCACTTGAAGCAATCGGGCGGCGCCTTGATCAATGTGGGCAGCGAAGTGTCGGATCGCGCGGTGCCGCTGCAAGGCGCCTATTCCGCCGCCAAGCACGCGGTCAAGGGTTTTACCGATGCGCTGCGGATGGAGCTGCGCGAAAGCCAGGCGCCGGTATCTGTCACGTTGATCAAGCCGGCTTCTGTCGCAACCGGGTTTGCCGCGCACGCGCGCAATTACATGGATGTGCAGCCTAACCTGCCGCCGCCGGTATATGCGGCCGACACCGTTGCCGAAGCGATTTTGCACGGGGCGCAGTATCCGACCCGGGATCTTCACGTGGGCAGCGCGTCGCGCGCGATTTCGGCGTTGGGTCAGAATATGCCGACGCTGGCCGACCGTATGACAAGCTGGCTGTTCCGGCACCAGCGCGGAGACATGCCGGCGGGGGGCGGGTCGGACTCACTGTACGAAGGGGGCGGCGAGCATCCGTCGACGCCGCTGCATCCGCGCCGGCACAGCGTGTACACGCAACTGGCGATGCACCAACGCACTGTTCTGCTTGCGGCTGTGGTGGCGGCGGGGCTGGCGCTTTGTCTGCCGCGTGGGCGGCGTTGACGCATGGGCTTGAAAGCTGTGCCGCGCGTAACTGCGCTGTAGGCCGTGGAGCGTCTCAGGTCGTGGCCCGGGCGAAGGTTTGGGAACTGCGGCCTGAGGCGCGGCCCGGCACGCCACACCCGGCACGCCACACGGAGCACGCCACTTCCAGCGCACCGCACCCGGCTCACCATACAGCGCGCCATACCCAGCAAGCCTTGCACGGCTTTCACCGCCTTCCGTTGGACAGTCGAATACATCGCCGGCTACGCGGGCCGTCCGGCCAGACGTTGGAATTCCTCGGTGTCGTGCCCCGAAAACACGTCCACTTCGCCGCCTTTCGTGCGGATCAGTTCGCGCAGCCGATGCTGGTTACCCAGGCGCGCCGCGCGATCGTGGTCCAGCATGTGCTGATACATGCGCAGGCCGATGGGGCAACTTGGCCGGTCCAGCGCCATCTCGTTTGCGTGAAAGTATGCGTCGCCTGCCAGCAGCATCCAGCTGGCGCCTCGGTTGACGGCGATGCCCGCGTGACCCACGGTGTGGCCTCGCAGCGGAATCATTGCAATCTCGGCGGGCAAGCCTGCCAAGGGACGCGCCCGCTTGAAGCCGTACCAGGACTCGCCGGCGGCTTCGTCGTACACCTGCCAACGTTCGCGGGACGACCATTGCTGCGGCCGAAAACGCTGGCGGTCCATCCACGTGCCTTGCCGCTGCGCCACGTCGGCTTCGGCCCGCATCATGTGCACGGTCGCCTGCGGGAAATCGTCGAGTCCGCCTGCGTGGTCGAAGTCCAGATGCGTCAGGATGATGTGACGCACGTCCGATGCGGAAAATCCCAGCGCCTCGATTTGCCGTCGGGCCGTCATGGCGGCTTTCCATTCGGGCTTCACCAGGGCCAGAAAGAACGCGCTTAACCGGGGGCGCGGATGCGCCACGTCCTGCAAGCCCAGTCCGGTGTCCAGCAGCGCCAACCCGCCCGAATCCAATTCCAGCAAGACGCAGTGGCAGCACAGCCGGCCGCGCGTGGCCAGCCACGATGACCGGCCGTCCATCAGCCGGCCCCCAGCGGGGCAAGTTGAAATGCAGTTCAGGTGATGCACTTTCATGGAGGGGCCTCCTGATCTCAAACCGTCTCGGGGCGCGGCGGATGGACGGTGCCGCTGCGCGGGTCGGACCGCAAACCGCGTGCCGTGCAGGCGAGAGGGAAAGGCGGTGTCGGGCGACGCCTGCGAAGCGGCCTTCCGAAGCGGGCCTGCGGAGCGGCGCCGTCGGTCAATATTGCAAGCGACGTGTAGGGATCGCACCCGCGCGCGCACGTCGCGACTGTTAAGCGGATAGGCACATGGCCGACTATTCAAATGGCGCACGTTCGCGCCCGATGCGCGCCTCCGTGATGTGCCCCTTGCGGCATGGCGATTGCTGCGTGCCGTTCGTTTATCCCGCGCGCAAGACGTCAGCGTGCGGGCAACCGAAACGGGGGAACGTGATGGACGAGCCGACACTTCAGACGCATCAGCCACAGCGGGCGAACCCCGCGCCACAGCCACAACGGTCAGCGCCACCGCAGCAGGCGTCAGGACGACAGCAACAGGTGGCAAGCCAGCATCAAGCACAGCAACAGCGACCGCCCCTACAGCGGCAACAGCAGCAACAGCAGCAACAGCAGCAGCAACAACCGCCGCAAACCACCCCATCCGCGCAACAAGATATCAACCCCGGCGATGACGCCGCGCCGGGCACGCCTGGGACCGGAGAAGTGGATTGCCCTGACTGCTCGGGAAGTGGTCAGCTGAACGACCGACCGTGCCAGACATGCGGCGGCACGGGCAAGGTTGTGAAGGCGGTGGGTGGTGCGTAGAACGGGTGGCTAACTCGCGGACGAGCCTTACAGCAAGCGCTCGTCCACCCCATTTCGCAGGTCGTACGGCGACCACAGGATGCGTCCGACGATGCGGACTTCGCAGCCGTCTTCTTTCTCAAGCGCAAAGGGCGCGTAGGCGGGGTTCAACGATTTTGCCAGCCAGCCGCCCTCGCGTCCGCGCGCGATGCATTTGACGATCATCTTGCCGCCGTGGTTGATCGCGTAGACCGTGCGCGGGTCGATTTCGCGGGGGTCGATGACGGGGTCTTCGTAGAACAGCATCGGTCCGCCGTTTCGGATGACGGGTTCCATGCTGTCGCCTTGCGCATACACGATCTTCATGCGGCTGATGGGCAGCTTGAACGACTCCAGGAATGACCGGCGCAACAGGATCTCGCCGATCTCCGTCTCGTGGTAGTTCTCGATGCCAAGCCGGCCGGCGGCCAGGCGCACGTCCAGTTCGGGGACGGGCATGAATTCCTGATCGTTGGCGGAGTAGCCGGCGTTGGCGACGTGGCCGACATTGGCCGCCGTGCTGATGCGCAGCGCCTGCATGCGTTCGGCCTGATGCGTGGTGACGCCTTCGGGGTCCCAGGGGGCCGCCGAGATCGGCGCCATGGGAAACTCGTCCGCCACGCTCTCGATGCTGACGAGCGCACCGCGTTTAGGGCTTGTGTTCTTGCCCAGGCCCGCAGAACCCTTGGTCTTGACGCCCATCTGGCCCAGCGCCAATAGCAGCGCGCCTTCCAGCCGTTTGACCTGGTCATCCGCCAGCCCATGGATCAGCGATGCCGGCACGGATGGAAACGGCCATTGGGCGTCGGCCGTGGGGGCGGCAAGCGGGACGGCGGTCGACAGCGACGCGGCCTTTTTAGCTTCAGCTGCCAGACGAGGGCTGATTGCCGCCAGCGTGCAGCCGAACCCTTCGGCGTAGGCCATTGCCGCTTCGATCCCAATAGGACGGCGGCCGGTGATGTGTTGATAAATCATCGCCTGGCCGCCCTTCACGTGGTGGTCGCGAGCAAATGCCGCGCGGTTCACGCCTTCAAAGCGTGCGCGCAGGGCGGCGGCTTCCTCTTCGATAGTCCACATTTTCATATAGCAATGCTATGCAAATAAAACTATAGCATGGCTTGCTAATAAGCTGTAGCGTCGCTATAGTTTTGGTGATGAATCTACCTGATTATTTCAAGCAGGAAGGGGCGCTGACCGCTGCCATGTTCGCCCGGCTCGTGGGCGTGTCGCCCGCGCTGGTCTATCAGTGGCGCACCGGCCGCCGGCCCGTGCCGGTCAAGCACTGCGCCTTGATCGAATTCGCCACCGACGGCGCCGTCACCCGGCGCGACTTGCGCCCTTCCGATTGCACTCAAATCTGGCCGGAGCTGGCCGAAAGGATCACGGCGCAATGAACTATTACCCCCACCACATCGGCGACTTCAATAGCGCAACGCGGCATCTGACGCGCATCGAGCGCAGCGTCTACCGGGACTTGATCGAGCTTTACTACGACACCGAAGCGCCGCTATCGCAAGACATCGACAAGCTTTGCCGCTTGTTGATCGCGCGGTCCGACGACGAGCAGAACGCCGTGGTCCAGGTGCTGCACGAGTTCTTCGTGGAATCCGAGCAGGGCTGGCGACATGCTCGCTGTGACGCGGAGATCGCGCGTTATCACGGCAACAAGGAAGCCAAATCGGCAGCCGGTAAAGCCAGCGCGGCCAAACGCGCTCGGCAGGCAGGCATGCCGGCAAGGCAAGCAGCGGATCAACAGCCGTTGAACATCCGTGCAACCAACCAGGAACCACAACCAGAACCACAACCAGATCGACCACAACCCGAATCGACAATCCCGAAAACGGCCCCCGGGCGCTCCGGCAAGCCCGCCTTCGATGCGGCCGAGTGTGCGTTGCCTGATTGGCTGGATCGGGCCGATTGGGCTTGCTGGGTGGCGGACCGCAAAGCGCGCAAGAAGCCGATCACCCAAGAGGCGGCGCGGCGCCAGCTGCAACAGCTTGCCGGCTACCGGGCCGAGGGCGTGGCGGCGCGCGACGTCATTGCCCACAGTATCGCCAGTGGCTACCTGGGCCTGTTTCCGCCGCGGGCGGCGGCCCGCGTCACGGCAGCCCACCCATCGCGGCAACGCGCGCAATGGTCGTCGGAATTGCGCAGCGTGCTGGCCGAAGGCCATGTCCGGGGCGAAATCGACATGGGGGTCATCGATGCCAGTCGTTGAATCGACGGTCGGGCTGGGCGCGCTGGTCGTCAACGAAATGCACTTGTTGTACGGCGCCAAGTTCGCGCAGCAATGGGAAGGCCTGACGCCGCGCGAATTGAAAGACTCCTGGAACCAGAAGCTGGCTGGCCTGACCGAAGCGCAAGTGCGGCGCGGGCTCACTGCCTGCCTGACACGGGAATGGCCGCCGACGCTGCCGGAATTCCTGAAGCTTTGCTGCCCGTGGTTGATCCCCGAACTTGCCTATCACGAAGCGGTGCGCGGCGTGTCGGCGCGGCGTCGTGGCGAGGTGGGGGACTGGTCGCACCCGGCGGTGTATTGGGCAGCGGTGGGCGTCAGCACGGTTGACCTGTTGAACAGCAACTTCGGCGCAATCAAAGTCCGTTGGGAAAGAACGCTGTCCGAAGAGTTGGCAAAAGGTGCATGGCCCGACATCCCGGCACCGCGCGCGGCGTTGCCCGCGCCCGGACAGACGCTGGCCACGCGTGCCGAAGCCGAGGCCGCGCTGAGAAAAATGGGTGCGGGAAAAATGCTGGCAGCCCGCAGCCGGTCACATCGCGAATGGATCGAACGCTGGGAGGCGCGCATCGCGTCCGGCGGGCATCCCACCAAGGCCATCGCCGACATGTTGATGCACGCCAGGCACACGGCCAAACCGGAGGGCACATGACGATGCGGCGCATGAACGATGGGCCAACGCGCGCGAACGGCGCGCCAGCTAAGGACCGCAAAGCACGGATCGCAAAGCCAGGATCGCAAAGTAAGGACCGCAAAACAATGAAAATGAAAAATACACCGTCAGTACAAGCCGGCATGCCGCGTTGGGTGGAAGACGAAATTCATAACTGGGCCAGGTCGCAATGGGAAGGCGATTGGCCCGGCCCGCGCCGCATGTTGCACGAGACGCCCGACGTGTGCGAATTTCCGCCGCTGCCCGGTCACGACGATGACGACGAGCCCCTGCGCATACCCGTGAATCATGAACGCGCGCGCCGCGTGCACGCCCTGTATGAAGCGTTGCCGCTTCTGGAGCAGCGCGTGGTTCAGGCGGAATACACGCGCCGCGCCGACTACGGGGACCTGCCCGCGCATGGTCGTCAGGACAAGGCGTGTCGCGTCATCGGCATCACGTTGCCGTACTACAAAGTGGCGCTGGGCAGCTTCAAGCAAGAAGTCTGGAGGGCGTTCCGATGAAATACGCACACGAAGTCATCGACCTGCTGGCCGCGTATCCCGGCCGCGAATTCAGAATGGCCGAGATCTTGCGGCACGTCAGCCGAGGCATGCCGTTGACGCCCGCCTCGCAAGAGGCAATGCGTCGCGGCGCGCGTCGTGTGTTGGACCATCTGTTAGACGCGGGGCATGTCCAGCGCTGCGGCGGCAACACCAAATCCGCCACGTATTCCTGGCAGCAATTGGGACATGCACTTCATAAAAACCATGCCCATTTGGGACCGGATTTGAGACAATAGCCGCGGGGCATTGCGCCCACACGAAATGCAGCCCGCCAACCGCTCCGGTTCGCGGGCTTTGTTTTTTTCCGGAACCAACAGTGACCGACATGACGCCTGAAGACGCAATCCTTACGCTGGTGACGGCCGCCGCGGGCGGCGTGCCGGTGTTTCTTTCCGACGATGCAACGTCTGTTCCGCCGCCGCCCTGTATCGCGCTGGCCGTACGCTGGGTGCAGGCCGGCCCCGCTGAAACCGGCCCGGTCGACGCCGACGGTAATCAGCTGGTGCGTGACCATCGCGATGCCACCGTCGAGCTGCGCAGCGTGGGCGCTGCCGCCTATCGCGCCCTGGACAAGTTGGGGCTGGCACTGCGCCATCCCGTTCACGATGATCGCGCGGAAGCGCTGGGCCTGGCGGTGTTTCACGCCGGCCCCGTGCAGCGCGTGCCGCGCGACGGCAACGACGCCACCCCGGGCACGACGAGCGAGCCGCGGGGCGCACTTGACCTGGGCATTCGCTACGCGCAGACCTATACGGATGTTGTCGGCCTCATCGAAACGGTGACCGGCAACATCACGACCACGGGCGGGCTGCTGCCTTCCTTTACAACCTCATTTTCCGCGAAGACCGAAGCGACGAATTAACGTTCAAGGTCTTCTTAACGCTGTCCCCCGCCGCCCTTGGGCGGTTTTTTTTTGGAGCCGCAAATGGCAAAAATCGACCGGATCGTCAATGTGGCGATCTCGCTGAACACCACGGCGATCAAGGAGCAGAATTTCTCTGACATCCTGATCCTTGGCGCACACGCGCTGGCCGTCAACCGCGTCATGGCGGTGACCGAGGCAGGCGAGCTGCTGGACATGGGCATCGCCCCGAACGACCCGCTGTACATCGCGGTGCGCGACGCCTTCAAACAGATTCCGACGGTGGCTCGCGTCTTTGTCGGCCGCCGCCAGGTGGATGCATCGCGCATTGCCGTGACGCGCGCCGCCGTGTCGGACTACGCCGTGTCGCTGTCCTGGCGTGACGCGAATGGCGCCGTGCAAAAGGTGGCTGCCAGCGTGGCGGGCGCCGCTGACAGCACGCCGCAGACGCTCGCGACGGCCCTCGCCGCCGCCATCGCCGAGACCGACGCACCGGTGACGGCCACCGCAACCGGCGCGGACGTTGCGGTGACCGCCGATGTGACCGGCCAGGCCGTCGCCATCGCCGTGACGGGCAACCTGGAATTGGCCGCGCCGGTCAGCACCGAAACGCCGTCGGCCGCACTGAACGCTTGCCTGCGCGAGAACGGCGACTGGTACGGCGTGTCGCTGGCCAGCCGTGTGGAAGCGGATGTGTTGGACGCCGCCGAATGGGTGGAATCGAACGAGCGCCTGTTCGGCGTATCCAGCGCGCAGGCGGGCATCATCGACGCCGCCGTGTCCAACGACATCGCGTCGCGCTGCCAGCAGAAGCAGTACTTCCGCACGCATGTGTGGTACCACGGCCAGGCCGATAGCGAAGCGCTGGACGCCGCCGTCGCCGCCAACCGCTTCACCTTCTATCCGGGGGGTGAAACCTGGGCCAACACGCGGCTTTCGGGCGTGACCTACGACAACCTGACCGAAGGCCAGGCGCTGGCCGCGCATGCGAAAAACGCCAACACGTTCGAGCAGATGCGCAACTTTGCCGTGACGCAAAACGGCAAGGTCGCCGCCGGCGAATGGATCGACGTGATCCGTGGCCGCGACTGGCTGGCCGAGCAGGTCAAGATCAACGTGGCATCGCAGCTGATCAACGCCAACGGCAAGGTGCCCTATACCGACGCGGGCATCCAGGTCCTGGTCAACGGCATCCGCCAGGCGCTGCTGCTGGGGCAGAGCCGTGGCTTGGTCGCGCCCGACGAAATCGATGACGCGGGCCGCAAGATTCCCGGCTTTGTCATCAACGTGCCGCGCGCGGCCAGCGTGTCGACGAACGACAAGGCCAACCGCATTCTGCGCGACCTGAGCTTCAGCGCCCGCCTGGCCGGCGCCATCCATGTTGCCGAGATCAAGGGCAACCTCACCTACCAACAACTGTAATCGGGGCATATCCATGTCAGTCAAAACCTACGCACCCAACCAAGTCAAGATCGTGATGGGCGCGCTGCCCATTTCGGGCCTGGCCGAAGACACCTTTGTCACCGTGACGGAGATCGGCGAAGGCATCGCCTCGGTCGTCGGCGTCGACGGCGAGGTGGCGCGATCGATGTCGCGAGACTCGCGCCTGCGCATCACGTTGACGCTGATGCAGACCAGCGCCAGCAACGCCGCCTTGACCGCGCTGCACCAGGCCGACCGCGCCACCGAGGGCAACGGCGCGGTACCGATTTCCGTGACCGACCTGCGCGGCACGTCGCTGCACGCCTCGGATTCCGCGTGGATCGTCAAGATGCCCGACGCGGGCTACGGCGCCAAGGTCGGCAGCCGTGAATGGACGATCGAGACCGGCCCGGCCATTCACGTGATCGGGGGCAATACCTGATGAGCGCCATCAAGGAAGTGAGCATCGGATCGACCGTCTTTCGTATTTCTCGGTTTGATCCGTTTCGCCAGCTCAAGCTGTTGGGCGACCTGCAAAAAGAAGTGCTGCCGGCCGCCGGCTCGATGCTGACCTCGGTGTTCAGCGCGGACGGCGCCGGCGAAGGCCGCGACGAAAACGCGATGCTCAATGCGTTCCGCGAACTGTCGGCCAAGCTGGGCGGCGATGCGCTGGCCGGCTGGGCCGAGCGCTTGGTCGACCCGGAGCTGGTCAGCTTCGAACTGGCCGGCCGCGAGCCGCAGAAGCTGACGCCGGCGCACCGGGGGCTGGCGTTTGCGGACTATGCCGAGATCCTGGAGTTGCTGTTCCACATCCTTGAGCACAACTTCGCCGGCCCTTTGGCGCGTTGGGCCGGCCGCTTTGGTCCGGCCCGCGCGACGTTGGCGAGCCTGTCGGGCGGTTCGACGCAGGCTTCGAACGAGAGCTGATCATCTGGCGGCCCATCCTGGCCCGCCATGTCAGCCTGGACGCCGTCAAGCGCGGCGACGTCGATCTGCTGGACATCCTGAAGCTCAACGCGCTGATGGATGCCCAGCAGGCCGCGCAGGCCGCGGCAGATAACAAGGCGAGGTAACGATGATCGTTGTACGAGAGGTGGTGACGCTGCTGCGCTACCAGGTGGATCAATCCGGGTTGCTGACCTATCGGCAGGCGTTCGAGTCGACGTTGCAGGCCATGGTGGGCGCCAGCGTCAGGGCGGGCGCCGCGATGCGCCAGGCGCTGGCGGATGTGCTGCCCGGCGTGGCGAACACGCCGCAAGCGAAGGCAGGGCCATCGGCAAGCGCGCGGATGCCCGGCGCGTTAATGACGATTGCGCAGATGGCCGTTGCGCAGATGACGGTTGGGCGGATGATGGTTGGCCAGATGGCAAGCCAGCGGACCGCAAATGGTCAAACCGCAAATGGTCAAACTGCTAATGGCCAAACCGCAAGCGCCTCGGTCGGCCCCCGGCCTCAAAGCACTCCGGCAGCCCGCCAGCACGCGGGGGCGTTGGGCGGCCTGCGCGGTGTCATCCAGCTGACGCTGGGCGCGTCGCCGTTCAAGCGCGTCCTTGGCGACATCGACGCGTGGGTGCAGATCCAGGCGCGTTTGCTACAGGCAGCGGGGTCTGAGGGGAATGCAGGGCAAGCCGACCGTGACCTTGCCCGCGTGTCACGCACCAGTGGCACGCCGTATGCCGACAACGTCGACACGTACGCACGCTCGGCGCAGACCTTGCAAGACCATGGACGCACGCGGCCGGAAGCCACCGGCATCACGGAAGCCGTGGCCTTGAGCATGCGCCTGTCGCAAACGCCGGCCCAGAACCGCGACGGCATCGTCACGGCACTGACGAATATGGTCGAGCAAGGCCGGTTGGACCTGGGGCAATTCAACACCTTGCCCCAGCGCATGCAGGACGCGTTGGCCACGGGGCTGAATCTAAGCCGTGGCCAATTGCGTGATCAAGTTCAGGGCGGCCAGGTCACGACGGACCGAGCGTTGCCGGCATTGCAATCGCAATTGCCGGCCATGCGCACCGAAGCCGAGGCTGCGCCCGCGTCCATCACGGCAGCAATGACGGTGTTTAACGACGCCATGCAGCGCTACCTGGGCCAGGCGCTGCCGGCGGGCCACGGCGTGTTGAACGGCGTAGCCACGTCGATCCTGTTTCTGGCCGACCACATCGACGCGGTCGTCAAGCTGCTTGCCTTGACCGGGGCCAGCATCGGGCTGGTCTCGTTGGGCAACGGGCTGCGGCGGGCCAGGGCGGTGGCGGGCGGCCTGTTTCAATCGCTGACCGCTGCCACGCGCGCCGCCCTGGGGTTGGATGCCGCGATGGCGATGCGCAGTGGCCCGGCGGGCGCCATGCAGATGCTTTCTGTGTGGACCCGGTCGATAGCGCCCATGCTGCGCATGGCGGCGGTGTTGACCACGATCTATCTGATCGGCGAAGACATCGCCAACTGGATGGCCGGGGGCGAGTCCGTCTTGGGCGGCTGGATCGGCGGCGTGGAGGAATGGCAGGACGAGCTTGATGCCGTGTCGTCCGTGCTGACGTTTGTGAAGGACCTGCTGGGCGGTGCGGGCGAGGCGCTGGGGCCGTGGATCCAGCGCTTCGGATCGATTGCCGTGATGGTCTACGGCCTGTGGCAGATCCTGTCGCCCGTCGGCGGATTCCTGCTGAACCTGGCAAGGGTCGTGGTCCCCATGTTGTGGAACGCGTTTGCCATGACACCGATCGGCCGGATCATTTCGCTGATCGGCATGCTGGCCGTCGCGCTGTGGCAAATCTGGGAAAACTGGGACGCCATCAAGGCGTACATCTCGGCATCCTGGGATGCGCTGATGGCGATGGCCATGGATTCGTTCCTGGGACCGGTCATCGAATACATCCGGGCCATCTGGAAATTCTGGAGCGGTCTGGTCAGTGGCGTGATCGCGGCGTTTACCGGTGACTGGGACGGGGCTATCGCGCATTGGGCGGGCGCCTTCAACGGCTTGTGGACGTTTTTCTCGGACATGGGTGGCCGCATGGTCGCCACCGTCAAGGAGATCGGCCGCGCCATCCAGACCTGGGTGATCGACAAGGCACGTGCGGCAAAGGACTGGCTCAAGAGCTTGCTGCCGGGCCAATCAGGCCCCGACGCCGGCGACCAGGCGTCGGTGATGGACGGCTGGTCGCCGGACGCGGCGCCGAATTGGTTGACGACGGCAAGCAGCGCAGCGGGGCTGGTCGTGCCGCCTGTGTCCGTGCTCGGTCCTGTGCCGATGCGCGTCGGCGCCCCATTCAGCTTCCAAAGCAGCAACAACTTCGTCGTCAACGTGGCGTCCGGCGATCCTCTAGTGGTGAAAAAAGCGGTTGCCGATGCCGTGGGCCAGGGGCAGCAACGCGGTCTTCAAAGCCTGCCGCACTGGTACGACCTGACGCCCGGCGTCGAAAGCCCCGGATAGGAGCCCTAATGAACTTTGTTTCCATGATCTTTGGATGGAATGGCGGCAGCAGCATCGGCACCTTGCCCCTGGATGCGCTGGTCAACGAAAGCACCCAGCTCAACAGCCGAACAACGTCATTCGCCGTGGAAGACGGCCCGCCGGTCACCGACCACGTGGGCCAGGATCCCGAGCAACTGACGCTGACAGGGTGGGTGACTGCCGCCGACATCAGCTTGCTGGGCGGCTTTCGCAGCGCGGCCTTGGGCACCGGCCGGTCAAAGCTGATCGGCGCCAAGGACGCGCTGCGCAAGATCCATGCGGATCGTCTGCCCATCACCATCACGACGGGGATGGACGTCTACGTGGACTTCGTGATGGAAAGCTGCTCCATCGGCCGCACCAACACCGCGGGCGACCGTTACGAGCTGTCCGCCACGTTCAAGCGCATCCGCAAGGTGACGTTGCGGCAGGCGGACATTCCTCCGGAAAAAACCTCGGGCAGCGCGACGGGCAAGGCCGGGTCGACCAAGGCCAACGCGGGCAAGCAAAGCGGCGTGCCCGCCAGCCCGAAGCAACGCGACACTTACAACTCGGCAAAGGGTTTGAACCCATGATCCAGATACTCGTACCGGACGCCAACGACAGCCTTATCGAATTGGAGCTGGACGGCATGACGGTGTTCTTGCGGCTGTCCTGGAACAGCGAGGCCCAGCAATGGGTGCTGTCCATCGAGAACGCCTACAACGAGCTGGTCGTTGCCGGCATCGCCGTGGTGCCGGACACGCGCTTGCTGGCGGGCTACCGCCATCTGCCCGTGCCGCCGGGCGAACTGGTGGCCTTGGCGCCGGACCGTCGCGACACCATCAGCCGGTCGGCGCTGCCGTCGGGCGAAGTGGCGTTGCTGTACGTCAACGCGGCGGAGGTGGTTGATGGCAAGGTTTGATCGCGTCTACCGCCTGCTGGTTGGCAAAAGTGGCGCGCGAGGCCTGGAAATCATGCCCCCGTTGCGCATCACGTTCGATATCGCCAAGACGGCGGCCGAAGAGCCCAACGACGCCAAGATCAGCGTGTACAACCTGGCCGAGCAAACCCGGCGTTCATTGGAAGAGCCCGGCTTGCAATGCGTGCTGTACGCGGGCTATGCCGAAGAGGGCGGCCCCCTGTTGATGGCATCGGGCAGCATCGTCTTTGCCTATACGCGCTATGGGCCGCCGGATGTCGTGACCGAACTGACGGTCAAGGACGGCTATATCGAAGTGCGCGATACGGCGGTGTCGATCGGCCTGGGCCCGGGGGCGCGCGCTCGCGACATCATCCGCGACATTGCGCGGCAGATGGGCTTGCCGCTGGTCATGGCCGACGATGTGCCCGACCGTCGTTGGGAGCACGGGTTTTCTTTCTACGGCGCGGCGCGCACCGCGCTGCACAAGGTCACGCAAGGGACCGGCCTGGAATGGTCGGTTCAGAACCAGCAATTGCAGGTGGTGCAGCGGCTGGGCACTACGCGGCGCCAAGCCGTTGTACTGGCCGTGGACAGTGGCCTGTTGGGCCAACCCGAACGCACGCGTGAAGCGGCCACTGAAAAGGCGAAGTCGAAAGGAAAGGCGTCGGTACAGGCGGGGGCACGCGCGCCTGCGGCCGGCGCCGTGGCGGCCAAGCCCGCCAGCGCCCAACAACAGCGCGACGGCTGGAAGGTCAAGTCGCTGTTGCTGCCCACCATCAGCCCCGGCGACCTGGTCAAGCTGGAAAGCCGGTCCGTCCAGGCGTTTCAACGCGTTGAAACCGTGCGTCATACCGGCGATAGCGAAGCCGGTGACTGGCAAACGGAGTTGACCCTGGTGGACACCCAGGCCGCGCCATCCAAAAAGGAACAGACATGAGCAATGCGGTAACCCTTATCCGCCGTCTTATCGCCACGGAATTGGCGGATATCTATACGACGCTGCCCGGCGAAGTGGTCGCGTATGACGGCACGTTCGTCACGGCGCGCCCCACGCTGGCCAAGCGGCTGGCCAATGGCGACGTGCTGTTGCCGCCCCAGGTGGTGCGCGTGCCGGTGTGTTGGCCGGTGGGCGATGTGCACGGCGCGCAGGCGTTGATCTCGGTGCCGCTTGCGCCGGGCGATGCGATCAAGCTGTCTTTTTCGGCCCGTGCATTGGAAAACTGGCTGGGGGGTGATAACGGTCCGCCGGACGATCCGCGCCAGTTCGATTTGTCTGACGCGTTCGCCTCGCCACTGCTGCGGCCGGGCACGATGGCGGCGGACACACAGAACGTCAGCATCCAGTACGGGCCGGGCACGTTGAAGCTGTCGCCGGCCGGCGATCTGACGTTTCATGTCAAGACCTGGACGGTGCAGGCGGAACAGGCCACCTTCAACACGCCGGTCACGATCAACGGGCCGCTGACCTATACCCAGGGCATGGCGGGCGAGGGCGGCCAGGGCGGCGCGTCGATGCGCATTCGGGGCGGCGTGGCCTATGAAGGCGGCGCGATCACCCATAACGGCACGAACATCGGCGACGCGCACCGTCACCCCTACGCCGGTGGCACGACCCAGGGGCCGCTCTGATGGCACTGGACCTTGCTTTATCCCCCGACCGCGATCTGGACCTGGACCTGCTAGGCCGCGCGTCTTTCGTGGAGGGCGCCGACCGTATCGCGCAGCAGATCAACACCACCTTGCTCGCCTTCATGGGCGAGTGGTTTCTGGACACGACCTTTGGCGTTCCGTACTTCGAAGACGTCCTGGTGAAGTCGCCCGATCGGTCCGGCATTGAAGCCATCTTCCGTGCGCGCATCCGCGCGGTGCCGGGCGTGACGCATGTCAGCGCGATGCAGCTGCAACTGGAACGCCAATTGCGCGTGCTACGCGTGACCTACCAGGCCGACACCACCTTCGGGCGACTGGAACGCGTGGTCTTGCTGCAAGCGTCTTAACCCCCTTATTTTTGTCGAGGTAACTATGGCCTACGGTGTCACACCGGACGGGTTCGTCCGACCACGCCTGCCCGAAATCCGCCAGGAAATCGTGGCCGACTTGCGCGCTCGCATGCAATCGGCCGGGTTCAATGGGGCGGTGGAAACCCGCCCGGACAGTATTACCGGCCTGCTGATCGACACCTTCGCGGAACGCGAAGCCACGTTGTGGGAGCAGGCTGAAGGCGTCTACTACGCGATGTATCCGGGCTCGGCGACGGGCGTCTCGCTGGACCGCGCCGTGTCGTTCACCGGCGTGTCGCGCTATCGCGACGAGCCTTCGCGCGCCTATGTGGTGCTGTATGGCGCGGCGGGCACAACGGTGCCGGCCGGTGCGCAAGCGCGGCATCGCGTCAGCCAGAACTTATGGGCGCTGGACAGTGCCGTGCAAATCCTGTCGGGCGCGGCAGCGGATGTGACGCTGCAACCCGCCGTCGCTGCCCAAACCGCCTATACCGTGTCGATCGACGGCGTGGACTATGCCTACACCAGCGGCGTCACGACGAATTTGCCGCAGGTGCTGGCGGGCTTGGTGGCCGCGCTGAATGGCAGCGGGCTGGCGGTGTCCAGCGACGGCGTCTCCGTGCGGCTGCATACGGACGGGCGGCAGGCCGCGTCGTTCGCGTGGTCCCCCGCGTTGTCATTGGTTCGTCTGGGATCGCCCGGCCTGATGACAACGGTGGACGCGTCCGACGAAGGGGCCGACGTAGGCGACCTGAATGGCATCGTGACGCAGGTGGACGGGTGGGACGCCGTCAACAATCTGCAAGCGGGTGTGGCGGGACGCCTGGCGGAAAACGCCGCCCAGCTGCGGGCCCGCTACACCACCGGTCTGTTTCGTCTGGGCGCGGCAACGCTGCCCAGTATTGCGCCCAACGTGCGCGACCGCGTGGCGGGCGTGCGGGTCGTGAAAGTCTTCATGAACAGCACCGACGTGCCGGACGCACAGGGCCGCCCGCCGCACAGCGTGCACGTGGTGGCCGACGGCGGGCTGGATGACGAGGTGGCCGATGCCATCTTTCGCGTGGTGGCGGCGGGCATCGACACCCACGGCCAGCGTCAGGTGGTGGTCAAGGATGAAGAGGGCGCCAACCATCTGATCCGTTTCGACCGGCCTGAACGTGTCTACCTTTGGGTGCGTTGCGCCACGACACTGCTGCCGCCGTCCGAGCAAGCATTTCCGCCCGACGGCTTTCAGCGCATCGCCCAGAGCCTGGCGGCGGTGGGCGAGGGCTTCACCATCGGCGAGGACGTCGTCTTGCAACGGCTTTACGGCGCCATCTTTCGCACGCCTGGGCTGGCGTCCGTGGACCTGGCGCTGGCGTTCTCGACCAACCCGGCCTTCACGCCCGCGCCCTCGGACTTTCGCGCCGCCAACGTGGCGATCCAGGACTTCCAGGTGGCCGCGTTCGACCTGTCGCGCATTGAGGTGACGTGATGGATCTGCATCAGAACCACGGGCAGGTTGCCTGGGGCCATTGGCTGGGCCAATTTCAAACCAAGCGGCGGTTGGAGGCGCTGGTCAAGGCGCTGCTTAAACCCGCGGACGGGCTGCAAGGCGCGCTGCGGGCGCTGTACGAAGACCGCTGGCTGGACACCGCGGTGGGCAGGCAGTTGGACGGCATTGGCGAGATCGTCGGCTTGCCGCGCGTGATTGATGAAGCGATCTACCTGCAATTTTTCGGGTTTGAAGGGCAGCCGAGCGTAGGCGGTTTCGGCCAGGCGCGCTTTCGCCGCGCCAATGAACGGCCCGTGGCCGGCTCCACCGCGCTGCTGGACGCGGAGTATCGCAAGCTGCTGTATTGGAAGATCGCCTTGAACAACGGGCATGGCACCACGCCGGAGATCGCCCGTTCGCTCAAGCCGATCTTCGATGTGACCCGGGTCGTGGTGCAAAACGCCGGCAACGCAAAGATCCGTATCTGGGTCAGCCGCATTCCCGGCCCCAACGACCCACTGATGGCCAACCCCTACAAGTGGGTGCCCCAAGCCGCCGGCATCGGCGTGCAACTCATCACCGGCTCGACCGACAAGCCCTTCGGCTTTCGCGAGCAAGGTTTCTTTGGCTTTGGCGTCGGCGTGCTGGCGCGAGGGATTTACTGATGGCAGACCCTACTTTCTTTGACCTTTTCAAATCGACCTGGGCACAAAACGGCCTGACGGAAGACATCACCGACCAGCAGTACAAGACCGGTTGGTCGTTCATCGGATCCGTGCCGCCTTCGGTCGAGCAATTCAACAAGGTGCAGCAGACCACCGACGAACGGCTGGCCTGGCTGTACAAGCAGTTGGACGGCCTGGCCGAGGTCACCGGCAGACCGCTGGCGGCCACGAGTTGCGATGCGTTGAGCTACGCGCAACAGAACCTGAACGCCGCGAACCTGAAGACCGGCACGGTGCCGGTGGCGCGTCTGTCCGGCACGGCCACGTCGTTGACGGCGGGTGCGGCGACAAAGCTGGCGACGGCGCGCACCATCGCCGCCACCGGCGACGCCACGGGTGCCGGTTCGTTCGACGGGTCCGCCAACCTTTCCCTGGGCCTGACGCTCAGCCCCAGCGGTGTTACGGCCGGCAGCTACGGCAACGCCAACGCGGTGCCGACGTTCACGGTGGATGCCAAGGGCCGCGTGTCCGCCGCCGGCGAAGTCGCCATCGGCAACGCGGCCACCGCAACCAAGCTTGCCTCGGCCCGCACGTTCTCGGTCACGGGCGGGGCAACGGCGGCCGGCGTCAGCTTTGACGGGTCGGGCAACGTGGCGCTGAACGTGACGGCGCTGGACGTCTCGAAGGCATCGGCCGGCACCTTGCCCGTGGCGCGCGGCGGCACGGGCCTGGCAACCGTGGCGGCAGGTTCGTACGTGACGGGCGCGGGAACCGGCGCGCTGGTGCCCCGCACCCCAGCGCAGGTGCTGGAAGACATCCAGGCGCTGCCCAAGACGGGCGGCGATATCAGCGGGCCCTTGGTGCTGGGCACGGGCGCGGCGATCGGCGCCCAGTACGGAACGAATACCGCGTCGGGGCGCACCGCGCATGTCCTGCTGCCGGATGGTGGGGGTTATTCCACGCACACCGGAACCGTGGTTGGCGCGATGAAAATCACGTTGCCCGCCGCGGCGGTCGGCGCGAACACGATGCTGCGTTTGCGGGTGGACGTCTTCGAGTACCTGGACGGCGTGCCGCCGGTGTCGTTGTTGATCCATGGCTACGTGCAAACGACGAAGGCGTGGGCACGCTGCGGCGCGACGGTGCTGGCGGGCAGCGCGGCTTCCGATCTGCCTGTCCGGTTCGGTTCGGACGCGGCGGGCCTTCCATGCATCTGGATCGGCGACACAACCAAGTCCTGGTCATACGCAAGCGTGACCGTGTCGGAAGTGCAAGCCAAATACAACACCTCCGGCGCGTCGGTGGCTGCTTGGGGCGTGGGTTGGAAGGTCGAGCCGGTGACGGCGTTTGAGACCGTGTCTCAAGTTGCGGAAGGCGGCAATCTGGCCTTCGCCCGATCGGATATCGCGCGAGTGAACGGCTTGCAGGCCGCGCTGGACACCCGCATCCCGGCGGTGTCGCTGGCGAACTTGCCAACGACCAACATCGGGCCGGTTCTGGTCGCCGAAGTCGCCGAAGTGTGGATTTGGGTCTCGACCAGTTTCTATACCGGTTACCGCTCCCCGCTTTGCGGCCGACCGCTGGACGGCCACACCGTGGCCCCGTTGCCGAACGAGGTGGACGCGGTGGGCGGCATCCTCCAGAAGTCCGCTTACGCCGCGTTGTGGGGGTACGCGCAGGAAAACGGCCTGGTTCTCACCCAGGCCAATTGGGAAGCGCGCAGGGGCGGCCACTACTTCGTCAACATCGACGCCACCACGTTCCGCGTCCCGGATTTGCGCGACATGTTCCGCCGGTTTACCGGAACTGACGCTGACACTGCAAATGCGAGAACGTTAGGTAGCCGTCAAGGACATGCCTTTCTGGCCCACAGTCATCAGCTTTCATCCCGTTCTATCGCCGTGGGCTCGGGAGGACTGATTGACGTTGCAAGCTCGGCTGCGACGGGCGGCTGGGGGTTGACCACGACGGCTGGAGGGGCCGAAACCAGGCCGGTGAACGCCGCCTACCACCCTCGAATTCACGCGTAATTTAAGTGTGAAGGCGCGGCTGGTATGTGACGTTCACCGGGCGCGTCTCCGCGCCCACCGATGGGTTGATACCGAGGTTGCTGACGCCCGACCTAATGCCGTAAGTCGCGCTGGCAGCGAAGGCCAAACCGGAGGCTGTAATCGAGGACACTTGGTATGAGCTGCCGTCAATATTTATGCCCGGATGCGCGTGCCCTTGCACCTGCTGAGTCTGCCTGCTGCCCAGCACCCTCACATTTGCAGTGCAAATTTCATTTCTAAGGAAAACCGATATGCAAAAGGAAGTCTTTCAGACTGACGATGATGGCCTGTACCTGTACAAGTCTGTTGCCAACGAGCTGGCGCTTACGCCCGGTGTGTTCAATATCGCCTATGGCGCATATGTGGACGCGCCACCGGAACCGCCTGCCGGGAAGCGGCCTCGACGCGTAGGGAACGCGTGGGTCATGGTCGAGGATCATCGCACCACGCCGTTATGGGTGGTGGAGACGGGCACCCCGTATTCAATCGGTGCCGAGTATGAAGACGCCAGCGGCAAGGTGAGCTACCCGGGATGGGGAAAGCTGCCGGCTTGGCTGACGTCGGTTGCTCCGCAGAAATCGGCCGAGCAGGCGTCTGAAAGCGCGTAGCCTTTACGCGGCCAGCGGGATGGCCTGCGAATCGATTTCGCGTTCCAGGCGCATCTCTTCCAGTTGGCGGCGCCCCAACGGGCTGCGCGTCAGCTTTTGGGCCAGCTCGCGGCCGTGTGGGTGGTAGTAGCGCAGCAGCATCCGCGTGTCCACGTTGCCGTTGACCTTGGCCAGTTCATGGATCTGGAACACCGTGGCAAGCTGCGATGTCCCCTCGTGCCGCAGGTCATGAAACCGCAGGTCGCGGAAATAGGCGCTGTTCGGCCTGCGTCCATGTTGGCGGCACAGATCTTCATAGCGCAAGCGAGCGCGCCTGCGAGCCCGAATGAAGGCGCGCGTGACGGAAGCGGGCTGCATACTGAAAATCCGGCCCCGCAAAGGTTTGCCCGTGACCCACCGCCGCAAAGCTTCACGCGCGCGCGGTGTCAGCGGAACGTTACGCGCGCGCCCGTTTTTTGTATGCGGCAGGTGTACCACCCCATGCATAAGATCCAGGTGTTCGCGCAGGATGCCGACGACCTCGGACCGACGCATGCCAGTCTCTTTGGCCACGATGAGGACGGTGGGTAGCTCTATCGACCGCGAGGCGCGGATGATCCATTCCAGTTCCTTGGCGGGACAGTCGTCGTTCGAGACCCCGCGCAAGGTGATGCGCTCGAACAGACGGCGGTCGCGCGCGTCGTCAACCGCCGGCCGTCGCACCAACTGGACCGGATTGGCCAACTGATCGAAACCCCAGTCTTTTCGGATCACTGTGTAGACGTGCGACAGAAACGCCAAGCGCCGGACGACGGTGGCGGGCGCCCTGTCCTTGAGCCATTCGTCTCGCAACTCGGTCAAATCCGAGCTGCGGATCCGGTCGACCGGCCGGATCGCCAAGCGCGTGCCGCGCCAGATACGGGCGATGGATTGCTATGCGGCCTGCCCCTTCTTGGTAATCGAGACCTCGGCCAGATAACGCGTTAGCGCGTCGGCCAGGGTGGGGTGAGCTTGCGGCGGGGTTGACGGCGGGACCAGGGTTTCATGGGCAAAAGGCCCGATTTGAACTCACATCCGATCTTTGCGCTTTGTCCTTTACTACGCCCGCTCGCGGGCATTTTTTCCGTCCCTACAGGAGGCCATCCTGCACACGCTTTTCAGGAGCACCCCCATCATGGAACCCGGTTCTACCAGCCTGGGCGGGCTTGCCGCCTTAAAGGTCGCGATGGCGTATGGCATTCCCGCCGCCATCGCAGCCATGCTCGGCTTATTGCTCATGCCGCCGCGCACGGTCAGGGAATTTACCGTGCGGACGGTATCCACCGTGGCCTGCTCCTTTCTTTTCGGGCCTGCGCTGGCTGCGGCTGTCATTGCGTGGAAGCCTGCCTTGATGGAGGCCATGACCTGGCTTGCCCATCATGGCGCGGGCACCGACGACGCCTTGCTTGCAAAGTTCTACGTGCTGGGCCCCAGCATGCTGCTTGCGGGCCTGCCGGCGTGGTGGGTGTTGGGCGCCTATATGCGGTGGCTGGCCAGCATGCGCAAGAAGGGCGTGCTGGACTGGCTGGCCGAGGCACGCGCCAAGATTTTGGGGATGCCGCGCCAAGGGGGAAAAGATCGTGGATCTTGATGCTGTGTTGCAAAAGGCTGTATTGCCCGCCTTGACGCTGCTTCCGCCCGCGATGGACACGCCGCAGGCCCGCGTTCTCTTGCTGGCTATCGGCTTGCAGGAAAGCCGCTTTCTGCATCGTCGGCAAGTCGGTGGACCGGCCCGAGGCTTCTGGCAGTTCGAGCAGGGCGGTGGCGTGCGAGGCGTGTTGATGCATGCTGCCACTTACGGACCTGCCCGCCGGCTCTGCGCCGAACGCGACGTGGCGGCCACCGTGGGCGCCGTCTACACCGCCCTGGAAGCCGACGACGTGCTTGCCGCCGGCTTTGCGCGTCTGCTCTTGTGGGCCGACCCGCATCGTTTGCCTGACGTGGGCGACGCAGACACCGCCTGGGCCTTGTACCTGCGCACCTGGCGCCCCGGCAAACCGCATCCGCACACCTGGGCCGCGCTGTATGCCCAAGCCATGGGCGCTATGGGGGGACGGCATGTTCGCGTGGCTTGAACGGTTCAAGACCTTGGCGGTGGCCGCGTTGGCCGCAAGCGCCGTGGTGCTGCTGGCGTATTTGCGAGGGCGCAGCGTGGGTGCGCGCGCTGAACGCCAGGGGCGCGACACGCAAATCAATCGGCAGGCCGACCAGGCTCGGCAGGAGGTAAGGGATGTGCAACATCAAACGGCTGGGATGGACGATGCTGCCATTGCTGACGAGCTTAAGCGTGACTGGGTGCGTGGCGCCCGCCCGGGTGGGCGTTGAATATTGCGAGCACGCGCGGCCCGTCTACTTTGATACGGCGGCGCAGGTGGATGCCACGCCGGCTTCCGTCCGGCGGCAGATCCGGGATGGCAATGCCGTCTGGCGCCGGCTGTGTGGCGGGGCGCCATCATGACCTAGTCCATATTGTGCGTCATGGCTCTGTCCGGCTGGGCCAAGTGGGCGCACGATAGCGGTTCTGAAATGTCTTTACCAGGATGCCATCATGAATGCTCGCCTTGACTATGCCAAAGCTTCGCCCGACGGGTATAAGGCTTTTGGCGCGGTATATGTTTATCTTCAGCACTGCGGCCTGCCGAAGACCTTGATTGATCTGGTGTTTTTGCGGGTGTCGCAGATCAACGGATGCGCCTATTGCATCGACATGCATTCGCGCGACCTGATCAAGCAGGGCGTGACGGTGGACAAGCTGGTGCTGGTGCCGGTGTGGCATGAAGCGGGCGCGGTGTTTACGCGACAGGAACGCGCGGCGTTTGCGTGGGCGGAAAGCGTGACGCGCGTGGCTGATACCGGTGTGCCAGATGAGGCCTATGCCGCGGCCGCCGCCGAGTTCAGCGACAAGGAATTGGCGGACCTGACCTATGCCATCGGGCTGATGAATGCCTTCAACCGCCTGGGCGTCTCGTTCAGGGCCACGCCGGCTGCGACGAAGGCGGCTGAGCGGGCGGCGGAATGAAGGGGGGCTCGATCTGCCGTCAGTCCAGATTGATGACGGAAGCGGTGCCCGGCGCATAGCCGTTCGCATCTGCGTCCGCGCCGCTATCGAACCCGGCTTGATCGGAAGCTTGGCGTTTGGCTTGGGCCGCATCAGCCGGCGCGCCACCTAATTGGCCCGCCTCCAACACTTTTATCGTGCCATCCACCGTGCCGACAACCAGCGATTGCGCGTCGGCGTCCATGGCGAAGATCAGCGTTGGCAAACCATCGACCCGCACGCGGGCATAGCGCCGCAGCACGCCGGTTTGCGCGTCGATCAATTGCAGCGAGCCGTCAAGAAAGGCGGCCGCGATCAGGTTCAAGGCGGGCATGTGCACGATGGCGCTGGGCGATGCGGGGATGGGGCGCCGCCATAGTTCGCGATCCCGGTCCAAGGGCTTGCGGTAGATAAAGCCGGCGTAGGGCGCGCGCACGTTGGGCGAATAGTGCTTGCCGCCGATGACAAGGCCGGGGCCCAGTGCATCGTCGACGTAGGCGCCGCACAGTTCCATGGCGTGGCTGGCGGCATCGTTGCTGGCTTTTAAAACCGGCCATAGCCGGCGCACGGCGCCATCGGGTTGCACCACGCACAGGGTTTTGCGTTCGTGCGAGCTGGCGGGCGTGCCTTGTAGCAGGAACAGATAGGGCGCGTGGCGGATGCGCAGGTAGTGGTTGAAGCAGTCGTAGTGGCCAAGGTCTGGGCGATGCTCGACGCCGGTCGCCAGGTCCAGCAGCACATCGCGCGCCTGCCCGGGTTGCGCCGTAACGCGGTTTTGGCGGCCCAGGATCCGGCCTTGTTGCGTGGCGGAAAACGTGAATTCGCCGTCATAGGCGCGCGTCAGTGGCAGGCCGGCATTGGTGTTGGCGTTGGCGATGGTGCCGGTGCTGGCGTTGGCGTTGGCGTCAGCACCGGCGCCGGTGTACGTGTACAGCCGCGCGTCCTGTCTTCCCACGATTTGGCCAGCCGGGCCGCTCTCGACCACGTGCACCAATACCTGCTTGCCGGATGTGATGATCTCGACGCCGTGGCCCGCGTCGGTATGGGTGGCAAGGCGGTCGCCGTTGCGGTGGTAGACCTCTAGCTGGCAGCCCTCGTGCACGGCGGCGTAGCGGTCGTGATCCAGCCAGGCTACATCCAGGATGGCGCCCCGGTGTGTCCACCTGGCTACGCCGAACCATGCTTGCAAGCGCGCTTCCAGCTCCTGGATATCTGGGGCGCGCAAGGCTTGCGCGCGCAGCTTGGCGGGGACGCTGGGGGCTGCATCCATGCTTAGGTTCAGCGCTTGCGAACCGGGGCAAGGCGCTGGCGCTTGCACGCGGAACAAGGCGTCGAAGGCATCGCAGGCGTCATCGCCGTCGTCCCATGGCCGCACCCATGCTTCGATCTGGTCGCCCGCCGCGTTGTAATGGCATCGCACCACTTCGGGAACCTGGTTGTACAGCTGAACGCCGTGCGTTTCGCGCCAGTCCCAGACGATGAGTTCGCCTTCAAACAAATAGCCGCCGTCGTAGCTGCCGCCGCCAATGGCCACGGTTGTGCCGGCAGGGTGGAACGCCACATCGTTGACGGGATAGTGCAGGTCATCAAAGGCGGCGAAGGGAACGAGCGAATCGCGGCGGTACAACGCTACCCGATAGCGCAAGGTGCGCCCGCCATAGGCGGCGCGCGCGCGAGGGTGGGCCAGCAGGGCAAACGTGGACGCCACGGCCGCCACATCGCCCGCCGCGTTGAAAAACACACCGTTGATCTTGCCGCTGCCGCGTAGCGCCGGGGCCGTTGATGTTGTCATGGTGCGCGTGTGCAAAAGCTACGAAGGATCGATGCTCGGCACGCCTTGCCGGATCGCTTGAGAGAACCCGGGGGCATCCCCGTGGGCGCGAGCCCGATCGGTGTAGCGACCCCGTTCGCGGTATTGCGCGGCGCTGTCCGCGCCTTGCAGCACGTTCAGGTCAAAGAAGTATTCAGGCAGATATCCCGATGCCAGCTGGCGATAGTCCAGCGGCAGTCCGGGTACGATGCGCCGCGCCATCTGGAACACGATGGTGGTGCAGTTGCCCGTCACGGTGTGATAGAAGCGGGGCGTGTCGCGCAGCCGGTTCGCGCTGTCCACATACGCCAGGAATAACGAACGCGCATTGTCCAGCGGCATGTGGATGCGGTACAGGTAGCTGTCTTCGCCCCGCACGTTGGTGCGCACGCGCAAGCTGTCTTCTTCGGTCGAGGCGATCAGGCTTAATTCGTATTGCTTGAAAAAGCCGCCGATCTCGGAAAATTGATCGCCTTCCTTGCGGCGGATTTCCACCGAGAAAACCACGTAGCGATCCTGCCCGAATCCGAACGACACCAAGGCGTGGGCGATGGCGGGGCGGCCCCAGTACGACAGCGCAACGTCCACCGACTCAAGCTCGTCAAGCGCGTAGCGGCGGGTTTCCCATCTGGGGGTGAAGTCGGTGCGGCTGCGCCAGTCGAAGTTGCGCACGTTTTGCAGCGTGACGACGTTGCCATCCACCTGCCCCAGGGTTTGCCGTGAGACTTCTGGCATCCACGGCCGGTCGTTCGACGCGCGCAGGCGTGCCCACCATAGCCCCAGCGCCAGCGTGGCCAGCGCAAAGCCATAGCCCGCGGGGCGCCACGTGGGCCAGGCCAACGCGGCCAGGGCCGCGAACGCCAACACCAGCCAGGCCAGCGTCAGCAAGCCCCTTGCCGCGCGGGGCAAGGGCGCGCGTATCCACAGCGCCAAGCCGCCCCAGACGGCGACCAGCGTGATGGTGATGCCAAGCAAAATGGAAGCGGTCATAGGATCTCTAGGCGGTCGAGGCCGCCAGAGTATGGCCGGGCTTGATTTAAGCCGTCAATTGCGCCGGGGAGGTCGGCGCGGGCCCGTCATGGCAACGGGCGGCGGCGGGGCCGATCCGGGACGGGCAACGCCGCAATAGCGGCGCGCGTCCTGGTCGGCAACATCATGAACGCGCCCGGCTTGCGGCCGGCGGTTCTTTTTTGGCGCGCGGTTTAGGCGCGGGTTTCTTGACTTCGGCAGGAGCATCGAACTCCTGTTTGTTGCGCTCACCGCGTGGGGTGTTTTCCGGATGAGGCTTGGGAAAGGCCCAGGGCTTCGTTTTCTGATCCATTGCATGTACTCCTTGCACAGGCGGAACAGTAGCATTAGCCGTGGCTGTGAGTAAGTGAGGGTTGACGTCAATATTCATCACATCGTGATTTTTAAGTAAAAATTTTGGGTTTGGACCGCGTTGGCGTCGGCGATGTTCCCCGTTTGCGACAAGTTGTCGGCAACGAGACCAGACGCCTCTGCATGCGGCGTGCCCAAGGCTGATCGCGCAATGCCGGCCAACGCATCCTGTTTGGAAACGCTACGCGTTCCGGTTCAAAGCGTCGTTCCGTTGAGCTGATGCAACGGGCGCGGCGCGTGCGAAGTTGAATTGGTCGTTGTCGGGCTCGTCGCCACGGGCTCGCATCGCGCAAGACGAAGATGCGTTTACGCGCCCCATCCGGGCTGCGGGATTTTACGCAACTTGCGCGGCGCCGCGATCTGATGGCTGGCCGCCACAGATTCGACGGGTTAACCCTGTCAGGGATTGGTGCTCATCCTTTTTTAATCGCGAAAGCGCGCGGCCCCCCGCGTGTGCGGCGCTACGATGGAAAGCGTGCACATAGGGAGACAACTATGGACACCGCCAAGGATTGGTACGCCGCTGTCCGGGAATGGCAACGCGCCCGCGACGAACTCACCGCGGCCATCGCCGCCATCAAGTGGCCCAGCCCCACGCCCGGGTGCCTGGAAAGCTACGACCGCGCTTACGCGCGCGAAACGCAGGCGCGGGAACGCATGAACCAAGCTTATGAGCGTGTCCGACGATAAGGCTGTCCGCGCGCATCCTGCCGGGGAAGCGCCGAAGTGGCTCTATAAAACAGTGAAGCGATGGACCTGTGCATGGGGCCACGATGGCGTTATGTTGTGTTTTTCCCTGACTACGCCTGGCCTACCATGTACCTGCCATCCGCTTTTCGCGAAGACGACCTTGCCGTCCAGCACGACTTTATCCGCGCCCACCCGTTGGGCGTCGTCATGACCCGCGGCGAGGGGGGCTTGATGGCCAACCACATCCCCTGTCTGCTCTATCCCGAAGGGGACCATGGCGTGCTGCGCCTGCACGTGGCCCGTGCCAACCCGCAGCTTGCGCATCTGGCGGCGGGGCAGGAATGCTTGATTGCGTTTCATGGCGCGCAGGCCTACATCACGCCGTCCTGGTACGCCACCAAGGCGCAGACGCACAAGGTGGTGCCCACGTGGAATTTCGTGGCGGTGCATGTGTGGGGCACGCCGGTTATCCAGGATGATCCCGCCTGGTTGCGCGCGCAGCTGGACGCGCTGACCGCCAGCCAGGAAAAGGCGCGCGCGCAGCCTTGGAGCGTGGACGAGGCGCCGGCGGATTTCATTGCGGCGCAGATGCGCGCCATCATCGGGATCGAGATCCCGATATCGCGCATCGAGGGCAAATGGAAGGTCAGCCAGAACCGGACACCGGCCGACCGCGAAGGCGTGGCGGAAGGGCTGGTGAACGAGGCCGGCGACACCGTCATGGCTGCGCTGGTGGCGCGCCGGGGGCCACCGGCCTGATCGTGGCGGGGGGCGCAACCCGCGCCGCCGCATGGCCGCTTCCGGCCGCAAAGCACGCGATGGCCGCCGCCTGCAACAGGGCCGCCGCCGCCAGGAAGCCGACCATGGCGTGTCCGCTTGCGTCGAGCACGGCGCGCAGCAAGCCGAACAGCGCGGGCGCGAAGGCATAGGCGCCTTGCGACAGCGCGACGATCAGCGGCACCACGCGCTGGCTGTCTTCGCGGGCGAATTCCGTTTGCGCGATCAGCGGCGGCAACGACGTGGCATTGCCGATGCCCGACCCGAACAGAATGACACCCAGCCACACCGCCCACATATGGTCGGCCGCCAGCATCAGCGTCAGCGATCCGCAGATTTGCACGGCATAGGCCGCGCAGGCCACCTTGCGTCGGTCGGTGCCGGCCGGCATCAGCGCGCCAACCAGCATGCGCCCGGCGATGGCGGCCACCGTGGCCAGCCCCATCGCCGCACCGGCCGTCTGCGCGCCCAGCAAGGGCGCCAGCAACGACAGCAGGTGCGCGATCAGCCCTATCTGGGCGAACAGGCCCAACGCCATGCCACCGGCAAGCGTCAGAAAAGCGCGGTCGTGCCACAGGCGCGATACGCGCGGTAACGCGGTAGACGCCGCCGGCGCGGGTGCGTCCGCGCTATCGCCGTCCGGCAGTTGGCCCAGCTGCTGTGGGGTTGCCGCGAACACTTTGCGCGACAAGCCCCCGATGACCGCGACCATGGCCACGCCCACCCACAACGCGGCTTGCGCAAAACCGGCTTGCGCGATCAAAAACACCCACAGCGGTGAAAACACAATGCCGCCCACGCTGGCGCCGTTATAGGCCATGCCCAGCGCGGACGGGCGGCGCCGCACGAACCACGGCGCGATCAGCGCATTGACCGCGGCCGCGCCCAGCGCCACCCAGCCCATGCCGCTAAGCACCGCCGCCCCATACAACTGCCATGGCGATGCGGCCACCGACCACCCGGTCACCCCCAAGCCCAGCAGCACCGCGCCGCCGAACGTGGCCCGCGCCACGCCGACGCGGCGGTACAGGCGCGGCAGGTTGGCAACCACGATCGTGCCGCTAAGAAAGTGCAGCGTGACCGCGCCGGACACCAGCGCCACGCTCCAGCCGGTGCGTTGCACCACGGCGTGCAGGAACACGGGCGGCCCGTAAAAGCCAACGCCCCACCCGAAGACGGCCAGCACAAAGGTGGCGGCAAGCACTTTCCAACCGAAGAACGAAGAAGACTTGGGCATGGCTTTTCTGATTTGTCAGGATGTCATGTTGCGATAGGGCGCAGTATGCTTACGCCTTGCACACAACACTTTGGTCCACAGCGAATCATGGAATCCAAGTTCGCCGACATCAATCTTTCCGCGGTGGCCGGTGCCATTGCCGACCCCGCCCGCGCCCGCATGCTGTGCCTGTTGCTGGATGGGCGCGCGCGTACCGCCACCGAACTGGCCGCCGCCGCGGATATCGGCGCATCCACCGCCAGCAGCCATTTCCAGCGCCTGCGTGAACAGGGCCTGGTCGACATGGCCGTGCAGGGCAAGCATCGCTACTATCGGCTGGCCAATGGGGAAGTGGGGCACGCGCTTGAGGCCCTGCTGGTGGTGGCCGGCGCCGACCGCGTGCCTTTCAAGCCCAACACGCCGACCGCGCTGCGTGACGCGCGCACCTGCTACGACCACATGGCGGGCACGCTTGCCGTGCGCGTCCATGACGCCATGGTGGCCCGCCAATGGCTGGCCCAGGACGGCCGCGATTACATGCTGACGCCGCTGGGCGAAGCGTCGATGGCGCAGATTGGCGTTGACGTTGCCCAGGCACGCCAGCGCCGCCGGCGTTTCGCCTGCGCTTGCCTGGACTGGAGCGAGCGTCGATCCCACCTGGGCGGCGCGCTGGGCGCGGCGCTGCTGGACGCCCTGATGCAGCGCGGCTGGATCACCAAGGATCTGGACTCGCGCGCGCTGTCTGTCACGCGCAAGGGCGCGCGGCAATTTCCGGCGTTCTTCGGCATGCCCAACGCGTATGCGGACGACGGCCTGATGCAGGGGGACGCGCATGCGGCGGCTTGATCGGAAGGCAATGGCGCGGTCAGCGGCGATGTCTTTGACATCTTCATTCCCGCGCCGTCCATCGCTTGCATCGCGCACGTCCCGCTCGATTCGCACCGCTCGAAGGCGGTGCTTTGAACACAGCCATTCCCGCCGCGAATGCGGCTTTTTTTTCGTCGGCCGGGGACGGGGCTCGGTGTGTGAAGCACCCCGTCTTCAAGCCGTGTTGAACATTATTCCCCCGACCTTTTTTTCCCATTAGTCTTATCACCGTTTTTCAGGAGGTGGCCTTGCCTACCCTGGCGCTGCGCGCAATCTGCTTTCCCGCCCGCTTGATCTCAGAGCTACGCATCGACGTCAATCACGCTCCCCAGGAAGTCCAGAACGAACTGGACGCCATTCATCAACGGATGCAGCGGCCGTCGGACCGCCTGTACGCGTTGCCGGAGGTGCATACCGACATCCCCGGCCTGGTGCTGCGTTATCGCGAAGCGGATGGCGAGTACTACGTGTACGTGGTGGATACGCGGCGCGACCGCGTGGCCGGCTATACCGTCTTCAACCGGCTGATCGAAGTGGGCAAGCGGGCCGACCCCTACGTGCGCGCGCCGCATTCAAAGTACGCGCCGGCGTATCAGGGAATGGGTCTGGCCACCGCCGTGTACCGCTGGGCGCTGGATGCCGGCCTGTGCATCATCAGCGGCGCCCGCCAGTCGGTGGGGGCGCATCGCCTGTGGATGGGGCTGGCGCGGGACTACGAACTGGGGTTTGTAGACCTGCGCAAAAAGCAGCTTAGCTATCTGGGCAAGGCCGTTTCGCAGCGCGTGCAGGAAGACTTGCACACCCGCATGATCCTGCTGGGACGCGGCTGGGCGCTGCCGGAATACATGCGGCTGACGGGCATGATTTCGGCCAAAGAGGCGATTTCGCAACACGACCTAGGGTAATCCCCGTAATGGCTTTGCCGGGGGGCGGGACGCAAAAGCGCCGCCCTTTCAAAACCCGCGCCCCGCTTGCCGTTGCGCCGATCCCGTCAATTCTTCGACCGCCGCCGCAGAAACGGGGACGCAATTATTGCCCTGCAACAATGTTTCTATTGGCTGCCGAGGTTACAAAACATATCCGGACTGTCATCAATGCCGGGGTATGCTGATTCGCAGAACGAGGGCATCCGAAAGTGCATCAGAACAATTTGATCTACAAGGGATACCGGCTCACGGCCAAGGTGTCCCGGGGCGAGGACGCTGACATTTCAGCGTTGCAAAGCGGCCCCGTATTCATCGCATCGGTCATGGTGGTTCAGGCCGGCGCCGTGCTTGAAGGTGGCGACGAATACCCGGTTCCGCGCTTTGCGGACGGCGGATTCGTCTATAGCCCCCGCGAAGCCGTGCACGCGGCCATTACGCATGGCCGCGAAATCGTCGACGGCCTGACGAACATGCCGTCCTAGCCGGAAAAGACTTCCCGCCAATCGCGCGTCTTGGCCAGCGTCTGCACCGTTGCGGACTGCTCCAGGATGGTCACGGCCTTCTTGAATTCCTCGGCCGTGGCGCCGTCTTCCAGGATGACCATGCGCGAATTGCGCGCGTCAGCCATCTTTACGTCCGACATCTTTCCGTGGGTTTGATAGACCTGCGTCCAGTCCATTTTCTTGCCGGCCTTCAGTGCAATCGGCTCGATATAGGTCAGCGCCGTGCTGCCAGCGGCGCGCACGGCGAAAGCGAAGTCGGCGGTGTGGCCGCTGCTGCCCTTGGCGCGCGCGCCCTTGACCATGCGATTCACGCCCACGCCCTCGGCCAGCGCGCGGCCCACCTGGGCACGAAAGCGCAACTGGCTGAAGCGGGGCATCCACTTGGCGCATTGGAACGACAGCGCCATCGCCAGCTTCACCGCGTCCCACAACGCTTCCTGCAATTGCTCGTTCGGGCCGGTCGCCACAATGGCGCCGTCGCGGTCGAAATGCGCCAGGCTGACGCCGGGCGTTTCATTCAGCATGTCGATGCGCTTGGGGCCGATTTCGATGCCGTAGCTGGACGCGTGCATCGAGGTCTCACAGGCGTCGGTCAGGTAGAACGTGGCGTCGTCCGGGTGCGCGATGAAGAAGGCGGCGTGCTGGCCATCCAGCCCCAACGTCATGGGGGCGACGGCGCGTATGGCGTGTTCACCGGCCGGCAGGACGGTCCAGCCGGAGGCTTCCAGAAAATTGCTCATAGGATCAGTTCGATTTGGCGGCCTTTAAGGGGATGCGCAAAACCGCCGACTAGCGTGAGGTTCGCCCGCGGCAGGAAATACTGCATCAGCGCGCCGATGGTGTGCAGGGCAGGCACGATGGGCTCGGCATAGCCTTCGCCTTCGTCCACCCAGATATGTTCATGGCTGCGGTCCGCAAGCGGCTTGCGAAAATGCGGGCGGCCTTCGCCCACCAGGCTGGTATGGAATGAGTCATCGGTATCGACGCCGAACACGCGATGCGGGCCGACGAACAGGCTGGCGCAAAACGCTTCAGTGAGGAAGATCGTGGCTTGGCCGTGCACGACCGTACGCGCGCCCCGATAGGTCACGCGAAAGATCACGTCATCGCGCGCGTCGCCCTTGACCTTGCATGGGCTTGCGAATTCCATCCACTGGATGTTGTTGGCCGCGGGCTTGGGGATCCAGGAGATCGGTTTTACGGTTTCCTTGGGTTCGGCAAGAATCTCTTGCACCTCATCAACGGTAATTAACGGTTCGAACTTGTTGGCCATAAAACGAATCTAGGGTCTTTGAATTGCGCTACCAATGCGCTCTGCCGCTTGCGTCGCGGCGCAGGCAATGCGTGCGTGCAAACAGGGCGAGGGGGCGTAATCTTACAAGATGGAGTCAGTGCAAACCCGCAAGCTGTATGGATATACAGCTTGCGTGCCGGGCGCGATGCCCGGTTTCAGCGCCTGGCTACAGCGCGCTGGCCCCGAAGGTGTCGCACTGCTTGATGCTGCCGCTTTCCAGGCCGCGCTTGAACCAGCGCACACGCTGGGCCGACGAGCCATGGGTGAAGGAGTCGGGCACGGCATAGCCTTGCGCCTGCTTTTGCAAGCGGTCGTCGCCGATGGCGGTGGCCGCGCCCAGCGCCTCTTCGACGTCGCCGCCTTCCAGGATGTTGCGCGCCGCGTTGGCCCGCTGCGCCCAGAGGCCGGCAAAGCAGTCGGCCTGCAACTCCATGCGCACCGACAAGGCGTTGGCCTGCGAGGGGTTGCGCCGGCGCAGCTGGTCGACCTGATCCGAAATGCCCAGCAGGTGCTGCACGTGGTGGCCGACTTCGTGCGCGATCACATAGGCTTGCGCGAAATCGCCTGGGGCCTTGAAGCGGTTTTGCAGTTCATCGAAGAACGCCAGGTCGATATACACCTTGCTGTCGCCGGGGCAGTAGAAGGGGCCCATCGCCGATTGGCCCGTGCCGCACGCCGTGGGCGTTGCGCCGCGAAACAGCACCAGCTTGGGCGCGACGTATTGGCGGTTCAAATCCTTTTGGAAGACGGCGGCCCAGGTGTCTTCGGTTTCGCCAAGCACCTTGGCCACGAAGCGCGCTTGCGGGTCGTTGACGGGAGGCTTGGTCGCGGGGGCTTCTTGCGTGGTGGCCGGGCCTTCGGCCATTTGCAGGACGACGCTGGGGTCGACGCCAAAATACATGGCCACCAAGGCAAGTACTATCGTACCGATGCCGATGGTTCCACGACCGCCGATACGGGGACCGCTGGCACGTCGGTCTTCCACATTGTCGCTTTCGCGCGAGTCATCGAGGCGCATACTGTTTCTCCGGGCGGGTCGGCGTTCCCGCCATTTTGCATCGCCGCGCTTTACTGGGCGGCATTCAAGAGTGTTAGGATAAACCCATGGCTCTGTATTTATCTATTCATCCTGCGAATCCTCAACCTCGCCTGCTCAAGCAGGCAGCCCAATGGCTGAACGATGGGGGCCTTGTGGCCGTACCCACCGATTCCAGCTACGCCGTTGTCGCACGGCTGGACGACAAGGACGCCGCGGACGGCTTGCGCCGGCTACGCGGTCTGGACGAAAGACATCACCTGACTTTGCTGTGCCGCGACCTGGCTGAAATCGGCCATTTCGCGCGCGTCGACAACAAGCAATATCGCTTGCTGAAGGCCGCCACGCCGGGTCCGTGGACCTTCATTCTGGAAGCCACCAAGGAAGTGCCGCGACGCGTCTCGCATCCGTCGCGCAAGACGATCGGCATACGCGTGCCCGATCACGCCGTGATGCTTGGCCTGCTCGAGCAAGTCGGCGCGCCGCTGTTGTCCACCACGTTGATCCCCAAGGACGAAACCGAGGCCCTGAACGACGCCGAGGCCATCCGCGAACGCTATGATCATCAGCTGGCCGCCATCATCGACGCCGGCGCGTGCGCGCAGTCCCCCACCACCGTCATTGACCTCACCAGCGACGATCCCGTCGTGGTGCGCGTGGGCCGCGGCGACCCGGCCACGCTTGGCCTTGCCTGATTCCCCTTTTACTGTTTTGCCCTTGCGTGCCGGCCCCCGCCGGCACGCGGCTCATCTACAATCCGGTTCGCCATGAACGACATCATCCAAACCATTGCGGTCTACGCGATACCGGTCATTTTCGCCATCACGCTGCACGAGGCCGCGCACGGCTACGTGGCTCGCATGTTCGGCGACCCCACGGCCTATGAAGCCGGCCGTGTCAGCCTGAATCCCGCCCGGCACATCGATCCGATCGGCACGCTGCTGGTGCCGATGGCAATTCTTCTGGCGTCCAAACTGCTGGGCAGCCCCGGCATGTTGTTCGGCTGGGCCAAGCCCGTGCCGGTCGATTTCGGGCGCCTGCGCCGCCCCAAGCGCGACATGCTTTGGGTGGCGCTGGCCGGTCCCGCCGCCAACCTTTTCATGGCGATTTTGTGGGCCTTTTCGCTGCGGCTGATGCTGGAATCCGGCATGCAGGAATCGTTCTGGTTCCAGATGGGCGTGGCGGGCGTGAACATCAACCTGGTGCTGATGGCGCTGAACCTGCTGCCCATCCTGCCGCTGGATGGGGGACGTATCCTGTTCAGCCTGCTGCCGAACCGTCTGGCCTGGCAATACTCAAAAATAGAGCCGTATGGGCTGGTCATCGTGATCGTCCTGCTGGTCACGGATGTGCTGTGGCTTTTGATGCGCCCGGTGTATGAACTTGGAACGACTATCGTCCAGTGGTTTCTGTAGGATTTCATCCAATATCCGTTAAACTCAGCGGTTTCTTTGATTCTGGCCCTGGGGCATCCTGCCGCGGGGCGTTGGAGCCCTACATTTATGGCATCCCCTGCATCCGCCGCAGGCGTTAATTTCCAGGGCAGCTTGGTGGCCCTGGTCACTCCCATGCAGCCCGACGGCAGCCTGGACTACGCTGCCTACCGGTCATTGATCGACTGGCACGTCCAGGAAGGAACCGACGCACTCGTGGTGGTGGGCACCACCGGGGAGTCGCCCACGGTTTCCATGGAAGAACACGCGGAGCTGATTCGCGTAGCGGTGGAACATGCCGCGGGCCGCATCCCGGTCATCGCCGGCGTGGGCGCCAACTCCACCGACGAAGCCATCCACCTGACGAACCACGCCAAGGCCGTGGGCGCGCAGGCCGGCCTGTCGGTCGTTCCTTACTACAACAAGCCCTCGCAAGAGGGCTTGTACCGTCACTTCCGCGCGATCGCGGAAGCCGTCGACCTGCCGACCATCCTGTACAACGTGCCCGGCCGCACCGTGGCCGACATGACCAATGAAACGGTCCTGCGCCTGGCGCAGGTGCCCGGCATCATTGGCATCAAGGACGCCACCGGCGACATCGCGCGCGGCGGCCTGCTGCTGCGTGAAGCGCCGGACACGTTCCAGGTTTTCAGCGGCGACGACCCCACTGCCGCCGCCCTGATCCTGCTGGGCGCGCGCGGCAATATCTCCGTGACCGCCAACGTGGCGCCCAAGCTCATGCGCGACCTGTGTGCCGCCGCATTGGCGGGCGACGTGCCCAAGGTGCGTGAACTTAATGCCTATCTGGCGCGTCTGAACAAGGCTTTGTTTGTTGAAGCCAATCCCATCCCCGTCAAGTGGGCGCTGGCCGAAATGGGCCGCAGCGCACTGGGCTACCGGCTTCCGCTGGTTGAACTGGGTACGCAGAACCACGAAGTCGTGCGTCGCGCGCTCCAGGAAACGGGTCTGCTCTAAATATCGTGAGGATACGTATGAACAAACGTCATGCCGGTTTGTCGGCATTGATGTCTCTGGTGTTATTGGCCGGCTGCAGCGAGGTCAATCAATTCCTGGGCAATGAAGAATCCGTCAACTACAAGAGCGCCGTCACCCAGCGTGGAGAGCCTCTGAGCATCCCGCCGGATCTGACTCAGGCCAACAGCGACCCGCGTTATCGGGCGCCCGCTTCGGGCTCGACGACGTACTCGCAGTTTCAGCAGCAGGGCCAGGCGCAAGCCACCGCGCCCAAGACCAGCAACGTGCTGCCCGGCCGCCAGGACATGCGTGTCGAACGCGACGGCGACCTGCGCTGGCTCGTTGTTGACCGCGCGCCGGAAGACGTCTTTCCGCGTCTGGTCGACTTCTGGACCGAAAACGGCTTCACCGTGGCCAGCAACAACCCGTCGGCCGGCCTGATCGAAACCGACTGGGCGGAAAACCGCGCCAAGATTCCGGAAAGCTGGTTGCGCCAGGCATTGGGCGCCGTGCTGGAATCGGCCTGGGATAGCGGCGAACGTGAAAAATTCCGTACCCGCGTCGAACGCGTGAACGGCCACACCGAGGTCTACGTCAGCCATCGCCAGATGCTTGAAAAGCGCGTCGGTTCCGACGGCGGCCAGGTGCAGTGGCAGAACGGCAAGGAAGATCCGGGCCTGAACGCCGCCATGCTGGCGCGCATGATGGTCTACCTGGGTTCCGACGTGGACAACGCCCGCAAGCTGGTGCAGCAGGCCGAAGCCTCGCCGCAAAAGCCGGCCGTGCAGGAAGACGTCCGTTCCCAAGGCGCCTCGCTGCTGGTGGCTGAATCGTTCGACCGCGCCTGGCGCCGTGTTGGCGTGGCCCTGGACGGCGGCGGCTTTGCCGTTGACGACCGCGACCGCTCCACGGGCGACTACTTCGTGCGCTACGTCGATACCGACACCGGCGAAAAGAACGAGCAGCCGGGCTTCTTCAGCCGCATGTTCTCGGGCGACAAGAAGGCCGGAGCGCCTCAGTTCCGCATCCACCTGGCCGCCACGGGCGACCAGACCACGGTGACGGTGCTGGACGCCAACGGTGCGCGCGACAGCAGCGCTACCGCCCAGCGCCTGCTGAGCGTGCTGAAGGACAAGATGTAATCAGGCGATCTCGGCCGGTGCCATGCGCGCCGGCCGGCAATGCCCAAGGCCCCCGGATGGGGGCCTTTTCTTTGCCGCACCGCCCTGGCTGGGGGCGGACGGATCAGCCGATGCCATTGATCGGCAGGGCATCGCCGCTGCGCACGGCTCTTCCCGCCACGCATCGCGCCCTGACGCAAAAAAGCCCCGGCAATTTTTTGCCGGGGCTTTTTTGCGTCTTCAGAGCGGGGGTTCGTCTCTGTTTTATTAAGACGCCGGGGTGGTCGAGCCGCCCGGGGTATTCGAACCGCCGCCAGGCGTGGTGCCAGGCGAAGTCGGGGCCGGCGACGTGGCCGGAGGCGTGGTCGAGGGGGCGGGCGTGCTGGCGCCAGGGGTGGTCGCGGGCGCCGCCGGGGCATCTTCCTTCTTGTTGCAAGCGCTGAGCGCAACGGCCAGCACCGAAGCAATAATCAAGGTTTTGCTCATCATTTTTGGACTCCTGTAGATGACGACTCTTGAAACCCCCTTAGGGGAAACCAGAAGTCAGGCTACAGGAAGCTGACGGCGCAGCGCGTGTGAAAGTTAAATAGGTCGCATCCCAACGGCAACAAACCTTTCAGCTTCGTGTTATCTCTTTCCTTATGTGTCCCCACGCATGGATCTGATTGCGTTCTGTCCGAATCCGATACGTGGGCGTGTCCGGATACTACGCCGCCACGTAATGAATCCACCCGGAGTCCAGCCAATCGGCCAGGCACGAACGGGCCTCTTCCGACAGCTTTGCGCAGGCGGAGTCGGCGCAGTCCAGGCTACGAGCGTCGGCCAGCGTACGCAGCGCGGCATCGGCGGGCGTCATGGCGGTTTCGCCGTTGATGAAAAGCTGCTTGCCGCGATACAGCATGCGGCTGCGGCGGTCCAGCACCAGGCGACCGGAGGCGGGCCAGTCTTCTTCCAGATCCACCTGCACGTCTTCGGGCGCGTCGAAGACGCTTTGGTTGTGCGGTTCGGTCAGCCAGCAACCCAGAAAGCGCGAGGCCAGCGCATCGTCAAAACGCAGTTTTTCCACGGTTTCCAGCGTGGCCGCCACCAGCGCATCCGGCAGCGCAGCCGGGGTGTCGACGGCGGGTTGGCCCGGGTCGCGGTAGACGGCGGACAGCTTCGGACCGGGCAGGGCGGGTTCACCATACGGGCCGCCCAGCAAGCCCACGCGCGCCATGACCTGGTCGGCGGCGGCTTCAAGCAGCCCGCGCGCCAGGATGGCCTGCGTAGGCGCGCGAAAGCCGATCGAGATCGTCATGCAGCCATCGCCCATGGCAACGCCGTCATGCGCGGCCTGGGGCGGCAGGTACAGCATGTCGCCCGGCGCCAGCACGGCCTTTTCCTCGGGCTGGAAGTTGCTGAGGATCTTCAGCGGCAGGCCGGGTTCCAGCGACAGGTCTTTTTGCCGGCCATAGCGCCATTCGCGTTCGCCCGCCGCTTGCAGCAGGAAGACGTCGTAGCTGTCGAAATGCGGGCCCACGCCGCCGCCATGGCTGGCGATGCTGATCATCACGTCGTCCAGGCGGGCGTCCGGAATGAAGCGGAACAAGCCCATCAGTTCGGATGCGGCGTCGCTGAGCAGGTCCACGCTTTGCACCAGCAGCGTCCAGTCGCCCTCATTGTCTTTGGGCAGGCGCGCAAAGGGGCCGTTCTCCATTTGCCATTCGCCGTTTTCGCGCCAGATCAGGCGCGATTCCACATCGTCGCGTCGCGCCAGCTTCTTGATGGCGGCGATGGTCAGCGGCGGTTGAAAGCCCGGGATGGCCTGACGAATCAGCAGCGGCTTGCGCTGCCAGTAGCGGCGCATGAAGTCGTTCGGGCTTTGGTCGCCTAGCAGCGGCAGGGGTCGGTCAAGGTTCATTGAAGGTGCTTCTTCAGGCGGTAGAGGGCGTCCAGCGCTTCGCGCGGGGTGAGGCTGTCGGGGTCGATCGTGGCAAGTTCTTCGCGCAGTGCGTCCAGCGCCTCGATGGCGTCGTCGCGATCAGCCTGGGCGTAGGCGTGCGCGTCGGCGTCCGCCGCCGCTGAAAACAGGCCCAGTTGCGGCGTCGGTGCGCCTTGCGCCTCCAGCCGTTCGAGCTCGCGCGTGGCTTGGCGGATGACCGCGGCCGGCACCCCCGCGCGTTGCGCCACCTGGATACCGTAGCTGCGGCTGGCCGGGCCTTCGCGCACTTCGTGCAGGAACACGATGCCGGCGGCGGATTCGGCGGCGGCCAGGTGTACGTTGGCCGATGCCGGTTGTTCGGCCGGCAGGCGCGTCAGTTCAAAGTAGTGGGTGGCGAACAGGGTCAGTGCGCGGTTGTGCGCCAGCAGGCGGCAGGCAATGGCCCACGCCAACGCCAGGCCGTCATAGGTGGACGTGCCGCGACCGATCTCGTCCATCAGCACCAGGCTGTTGGGCGTGCTGGCCGACAGGATGGCGGCGGCCTCGGTCATTTCCATCATGAAGGTCGAGCGCCCGCCCGCCAGGTCGTCGGCCGCGCCGATGCGGGTGAAGATGCGATCGATCTTGCCGATGCGCGCGCGCGCGGCCGGCACGAAACTGCCGATGCGGGCCAACAGCACAATCAGCGCCACCTGTCGCATGTACGTCGACTTACCGCCCATGTTCGGGCCGGTGATCAGCAACATGCGACGCGCCGGGTCCAGCCGGCAACCGTTGGGCGTGAAGCGTTCAATGGCGTGTTCCACCACGGGGTGGCGGCCCGCGTCGATGTCGATGTCGGCGTTCTCGGACAGCTCGGGCGCGATCCAGTCGTGGCGGCGCGCGTGCTCGGCCAGGGCGGACAAGGAATCCAGCTCGGCCAGCGCGGCGGCGCAGTCCGACAACGGCCGCACGTGTTCGGCCAGCACGTCCAGCAATTGCTCGAACAGCCACTTTTCGCGCGCCAGCGAACGGTCTTGCGCGGACAGCACCCTGTCTTCCCACGTTTTAAGTTCGGGCGTGATGTAGCGTTCGGCGTTTTTCAGCGTCTGGCGGCGGCGGTAGTCTTCGGGCACCTTGGCGGTCTGGCCCTTGGTCACTTCAATATAGAAGCCGTGCACGCGGTTGAATTCCACGCGCAGGTTGCTGATGCCGGTGCGTTCGCGTTCGCGCGCTTCCAGTTGCAGCAGGAAATCGCCGCCATCGGCGGCCAGGCCGCGCAGCTCGTCAAGTTCGGCATCGAACCCGGCGGCCAGCACGCCGCCGTCGCGAATGGCGACGGCCGGTTCCGGCGCAATGGCGCGCACCAGCAAAGCGGCCAGCGCGGGGTCCACGGACAGGTGCGAGATCAGTTCGCCCAGGCGCGGCGACGCTGCCATGGGTTCGACCAGGTCGCGCAGCGCGGGCAGCGATTGCAGCGCATCGCGCAGGCTGGCCAGTTCTCGGGGGCGTACCGAGCGCAGCGCCAGGCGCGCCGCGATGCGTTCGATGTCGGGAAACGCATTCAGCGCGGCGCGCAGCGATTCCAGCACACTGGCGGACCCGAAGGTCTGCTCAACATCCATGCGGCCCGCCAGCAGCGCCGAAATGGCCTGCTGGCGCGCCAGCGCCTGATCGTTTTCACGCAAGGGGTGATGCAGCCAGCGGCGCAGCAGCCGGCTGCCCATCGGCGTGCGGCAGCCGTCCAGCAGCGAGAACAGCGTAGGGGCGTCTTCGCCCGACAGCGTTTGGGTCAGTTCCAGGTTGCGGCGGGTCACCGGGTCCAGCAGCACGTACTGGCCCGGCCGTTCGGCGGACAGGCTTTGCACGTGGGCCAGCGCCTGCGATTGCGTGCGCGCCGCATAGCGCAGCAGGGCGCCGGCGGCGCAGATGCCCGCGGGCATGTCTTCGATGTCGAAGCCCGCCAGGGTGTCGGTCTTGAAGTGCGCCAGCAGATGCGCGCGCGCGCCATCGTTTTCGAAATGCCAGTCCGGCACGCGCGAGCGCGCGCCGTCGAAAGGAAAGTCGAACGCGGCGCTGTCGGCGCAGACGATCTCGGCCGGCGCTATGCGGTGCAGTTCGGATTCCAGCTGCGCGGGCGCGCATTCGGTGACGCGGAATTCGCCGCTGGCCAGGTTCAACCACGCCAGGCCGGCGCGCGGCGCGCGGGCGTTGCCCGATACGAACACGGCCGCCAGCGCGCGGTCGGCCTTGGCGGGCAGCAACGCGTCATCGGTGAGTGTGCCGGGCGTGACGATGCGCACGATGCGGCGTTCGACGGGGCCCTTGGAGGCGGCCGGGTCGCCGATCTGTTCGCAGATGGCAATGGATTCGCCCATGGCCACCAGCCGCGCCAGGTATTGCTCCATGGCGTGTACGGGCAGGCCCGCCATGGGAATCGGCGTGCCGTTGGACGAGCCCCGCTTGGTCAGCGTGAGGTTGAGCAGGCGCGCGCCGCGCTCGGCGTCTTCGTAGAACATTTCATAGAAGTCGCCCATGCGGTAGAAGAGCAGCAAGGGGCCGGCCTCCGCTTTCAGGCGGAGGTATTGCTGCATCATGGGGGTGTGGCCCGCGTGGGCCTCGGCGGCGGTGAGTTGTGTTGCGGAATTCATGCCCGTGATTGTATCGGGGCGAGCGGGCGCGTGCGGGGGCAAGCAGGATGGATTTGCCGCGCCCGGCCGCCGACGGCACAATCGCACGATGCGGTCTTGTGTTGGCCGTTGGAGCACCAGATGCCGGACTTGCCCTTTCCCGACCCCGCCTTTCCCGACCCCGCCTTACCCGATCCCGCTTTGCCCGATCCCGCTTTTCCCGACCCGCCATTTCCTGACCCCATTAACGCGGCCGAACGCGTGACGATCTCCAGCGGGGCGCATCAGGCCGAGTTCGCGCCGGGTGGCGGCGGGCGGCTGACCCGCTTGTCCACGGGCTCGCACGACTGGATCGTGCCGCTGACCGCCACCGAGTGGGCGGCCGGCAAATGGCCCCGCGCGGGCTCCTACCCGCTGGTGCCGTATTCCAATCGCATCCGCAACGGCGTGTTCACGTTCAATGGCGCGCGCCACGCGCTGCAATCCGTGCCCGGCCGGCCGCAAGCCATCCACGGCGCGGGCCTGTTTCAGCCCTGGCAGGTGCGCAATCACACAGCCGACAGCATCGACCTGGTGCTGGCCCAGCCGGCGGGCGTGCTGGGCTGGCCCTGGCCGTTCGAATGCGTTCAGCGCTACCGGCTGGACGCGCGCGGCTTGCGCCTGTCGCTCAGCGTCATCAACCAGGGCGATTCCGCCATGCCTTGCGGCCTGGGCATCCACCCGTACTTCACCGCCGAACGCGTGACACTGAACGCGCGGCGCGTGTGGCCCGCCGATGCCGACGGGTTGCCCACGGGCAGCCGGGTCAAGCATGTGCGCGAGTTGCGCTGGTCGGCCGAAGGTTGCGATACCTATCTGTCGCAATGGGAGGGGCGCGCCACGCTGCACTGGGCGGACGGGCACGAACTGGCGTTGCACGCGGACCCGGCCTTTGCCCATGTCGTGGTCTACACCGCGCCGGGATCGCAATTTCTGTGCGTGGAACCCGTCACCAATGTGGCCGACGCGTTCAACCTGGCGGCGGCCGGTGAAACCCGCACGGGGATGCAGGTGCTGGAACCGGGGGCGCGCTTTGCGGCCACGGCGCTGATGGCGCTGACGCCGCCTCGCGGCCAACGCTGAACGCCGCGCTTGGAAACGCCGGCTTCCTCCGGCGATAATCCGCCAACCCCAATCCAGGAGTCTCCTACGTGAAAAAGCTCAGCACCGAACAATTGCAGGCGGCGGCCGAAACGCTGCGCCGGGTGCAGGCCAAGCTGGCCCGTTCTGGCAGCCTGCCGCTGGAGCCCACGCTGTATGCCAGCGCAAAGGGCTTTCGCCGTAACGTGCCGGACTATCTGTGGAACTGGTTGTCGGGGCTGCTGGCGCCGCACAAGAGCCTGGCGTCGTGGATGGACACCCATCAACCCGGTTGGCGCGACGGCAAGACGCCCGCCGCCGTGGTGTATGCCCGCACCGAGAAGGGCTGGTTCGATTGGCTGATTGCCGAACTGGAAACGGAAATCAACGATCCGCATGCCCGCGCCAAGCGGGAAGGGCAGGCCTGAGCCAGGCAGCAGGATCCGGTCAAGCCCTTGCGTCGGCCTTGCCGGGCCCGTTCCTGTTATCGGCGACCACCTTCGTGTACACCGTGGCGCCCAATGACGCGCCATGCACCGCAAGGTGCGCGCCCAGTTGAATGACTTGCAGTATCTCCGCGCGCGTCACGCCTTGCGTCAGCGCATGCGGAATCAACGCCTGCAATGCGCTGCGGTTGCCCTCCGTGAACGCGGCGTGCAGCGCAATGCGCACCAACAAGCGTTCGGCATGGCTAAGGCCGCCTGCCGGCGCGCCGCCTTCCACAAAATCCAGCAGCACGGCCACATAACCCGGGTCCTGCGCCGCCAGTCGCAACAGGCTGGCCGCCTGATCGGGCCATAGCGCCTGGATGCGGGCGGCAAGCTGATCATCCGGCGGCAGGGCCGCCGACGGGGCGGCCTCGTCCAGCACGTCCGCCGCTTGCAGCACGGCGACCAGGCCTTGCAACGTCACCAGGTGCAGCACGTCGAAGACGTCCGCCTCGCTGGCGCCCGCCGCAAGGGCGAGCTTCAGGTGCGTCGTCAAACCCGCTTCGTACAGGTGCGTGGGGGACGTGTCCAGCGCCACGTAGATCAGCTCGACCATGCGCGGCGTCAATGGCCCGGTGCGCGCCGGATAGCCCGCGTACTCGGCATAGGTCGACAAGAACGCGGGGTTGGCATGCAACAGCGCCTCGGTCCACGGCCGCCAGTAGCCGCGCGCGGCGATGAATCGGGCTTTGATCGCGGCGGGATCGTTCAGCGCGTGCATAGCGTTTGCCCTGTCAGGTATTGAGCTTCGGCGCCCGCGACGAAACGAAGCAGGGGGTTCAGCGCGGCGTCCGGGTTGGCGGCGTCCACTTCGACGGCATTGATGCGGCGCGCGCGCGGCCCCCATTCACAGGCCAGCGTGGCGATCAGCATCCGCGCGGCCGCGTCGTCGCCCGCGTGTTCCCAGGCCGTAGGAGAGTTCGTATGGGAGTCCACATGGGAGTTCGTTTCGGAGTCCATTTGGAAATCCGGCTGGAAATGCGCGTGGGAGTCCGCCTGGGAGTCCATTTGGAAATCCGCCTGCACGGCGCGCGGCAGCAGCAGCGTCAGGCTGCCCGGCCCACTGCCGCCGCCATGGCGCTGCGCGGCCGCCAAGGTGGCCGCCAGCCGCCCGCCAAGCGGGCTGTGCAGCACAGACGTGTCGATGATGGCGGCGTAGCCGTCGCGCGTATCCGTGCTGCCCAGCCCGGGCCAGCCGCCGTGCACGGTTAACGACAAAGGCGTGTCGCAGGGCACGGCGGGGATGGCGTTGGGGGCATAGGCTTGGCTGCCGCCAAAGACAGACGACCCGCCGTCTACGGACAGGCGGCTGCCGCTTAAGCTCGCGGCGTCCCGGCTGGCCAGAAACGCCAGCGCGCAGGCCAGTTCTTTGGGCTTGGCCAGGCGCCCCAGCGGAATCTTCGCCACTGCGCGCACCGGGTCCAGGCGGCCGCTTGCGATCAGCCCGTCAACCAATTCCGTTTGCACGAAGCCGGGACACAAGACGCTGACGCCCAGGTCGGGCCGCGCGCGCGCCAGCGCGTGCGTCTGCGCGATCAAGCCGGCTTTGCTTGGGCTGTACGCGCCGCGCAGCGGAATGGCATGCAGCCCCGCGCCCGACGCCACGTTGACGATACGGGCGTGCGGCGCCAAGCGCCCCTGTAGCGCGCGCAGCAGCCGGGGCGGCGCATGCAGGTTCAGGTCCAGCAAGCGCTGCCAGTCGCGGTCATGTTGTTCGACGATGGGCAGGTTGCTGGCGTCCGTCATCCCCGCGTTATTGATGATGGCGTTCAGCGTCGGCATGCCGTCGGCCAGCGCCAGGATCTGTTCGGGGTCCGTCAGGTCGACGACGCGGGCAAGATGTTCGACGTGGGCGGTGGCGGGCGCCTGGGACTGCGGCGCGGACCGGTCCGTGGCTCCGGTGCGCGAGGGCCTTGCGATTGGGGCGGCGACGCAGTCGGCATCGGCATCGGCATCGGCATCGGCGTCCACATTCGCCTTCTTCGCCGCGTGCAACTGCGCCAGCAATTCCTCCAGCGCCTTTGCATTGCGGTCCACCAACACGCAGCGGTGGCCTAGTCGGGCCAGATGCCAGGCCGTGGCGCGGCCGATGCCGCTGGCCGCGCCGGTCAACAGAACCGTATCCATCAAAGCGTAGTGAACGTGATGCCGCCGTCCACCACCAGCGCCTGCGCCGTGATGAAGCGCGCTTCGTCGCTGGCCAGGAACGCGATGCCGCCGGCCACGTCTTCCACCGTGCCCAGCCGCCCCAGCGGCGTGCTGGCGATGCGGCGCGCGTCGCGTTCGGCGTTGCGGTTGCGCTGCGTGCCTTCCGTCGGCACCGCCGATGGGCAGACCGCATTGACGCGGATGCCGCGCCCGCCCAGCTCGGCCGCCGCCGCCCGGGTAATGCCCAGCACGCCCGCCTTGATGCCCGAATACACCATCGACGCGGGCGCGGATTTCAGGGCGGCGGTGGACGCCACGTTGACGATGGCGCCGCCGCGTTCCGGGTCCATCGCCTCGGCGGCGGCCTGGATGCCCCAGATCACCGCCTTGAAGCCGATGTCCAGCATGCGGTCCATCGTGTCGGCCTGGATCTCGGCCGCGCTTTGGTAGCGCACCCAGGCCGCGTTGTTGACCAGGATGTCAAAGCGCGAACCGTATTCGGCCGCCTGCCGCACGGCCTGTGCGATGCCTTCGCGCGATGCCACGTTCTGCACCACCGCAAACGCCTTGCCGCCATGGGCGGTAATGTCGGCGACGGCCGCGTCCACCTGTTCCTGTTTCAAGTCGTTGATGCCCACGATGGCGCCGCGCGCCGCCAGCGCGCGGGCGGTGGCGCGGCCGATGCCGGCGCCTGCGCCGGTGACGAGCGCCACGCGCCCAGCCAGATCTTGTTGCATGGTTTCTTCCTACACCGATTCAATGAAATCGCGGCCCACGGCGCGTGACACGCCGCTGAATGCCGCGTCCAGCTTGCGCACCGCGCGCAGCGCGGGGTGCAAGGGCAGCTCCCAGGTAAAGCCCATGCCGCCGTGCAGGTGGATGGATTTTTCAATGACGAAAGCGGCGTTGGCGACGGCGCTCGCCAACGCGGGCCGGGTGTCGCGCGGCGCACCGAATTCATCGGTGTTCATCGCGCGGCGGATCGCGGCGCTGGACACGTCTTGCAGCAAGCGCATGCGTGCCAGCAGATGGCGCACGGCCTGCTTGGCCGATAGCGGACGGCCGAATTGCACGCGGGTCGCAAGGTAGCCCGCAGCGGCTTGCAATGCCCCCTCGGCCGCGCCGTTGGCGAACTCGGCCAGCAGCAGTTGCGCGGACGCTTCCAGCGTGCGCCAGGCCTGCGCGTCAAGCCGCGCCAGCACGGGTGCGCCGGCCAGCGTCAGCCAGATCTGGGGGTGGTCGGGGTCCAGTGCCGCTTGGGGTTCTTGCGCGGCATCGCGCACGTCCAGCAGCGCCGCGCCGTCGCCATCGGCCACCAGCACCCAGTCGGCCGGGCCATGATCCGCGCGCGCGCTACCTTGTTGCACGCTGCCTTGCCACGCGATGCCCGCCAGCCGCTCGCCGGCCACCAGCACGGCGGCGTGCGGGGTGCCCGCCAGCGCCTTGGACAGCACCATCTGTTCGGCCAGCGGCAAGGGCAGTTGCAGCCGGCCCGCCGCGTGCGCAATCGGCAAGGCAAAGGCCAGGTCCAGGCCCAGCCCGCCGTCGGCCTCGTCCGCCATCACGCCGCACAGCCCGGCCTGCGCCAGCACGGCGGCCATCTCATGCGCGTCCGCGCGCGACAGCGCATCGGTGATGGCGGCGTCGGCGGCTTGCGCGAACTCTTCGGGACGCAGTTCTTCGCTACTCATGTCAAATCCTTGGGCAGGTTCATGACGCGCTGCGCGATCACATCCAGCTGCACTTCAGTGGTGCCCGCGTAGATCGTTTCAGCGCGCGCAAACAGGTACGCGTTGGTAAAGGCCTTGTGCGCGCGCCGCGCCAGCGGGCTGGAATGCGGCCCCACCTGCGACAGCAGCGATAGCGCCAGCCCGGCAAAAGCCTGATGGCATTCGGACCAATACAGCTTCGTCAGCGATCCGCGCGCGCCGAGGGATTCGCCGCGCAACATGCGTTCCACGGTCAGTTCGACCAGCCCCTTCAAGCCATCGACCTGCGCCACCACTTCGCCCACGCGTTGTCGCACATAGCCGTCGTCCAACGATGGCGCAAGACGCGCGTCGGATTTGCACGCCGCGATCAACTGCCGCAGTTCGCATTCAAAGCGCCACGGCCGGTACATGCGGTTGGTGGCGCGTTCGATGGACAGCACGCGGATGGCGGCGTTCCAGCCTTCATCCGGCGCGCCCAGACGCGCGCTATCGGGCACCACCACATCGTCGAAGAACACCTCGGCAAACGACTCCTTGCCGTCGATCGACTTGATCGGCACCACGCGGATGCCCGGGGTGTCCATCGGCACGGCAAACATCAGCAGCCCACGGTGCTTGTCCGCCACGGTGCCGGTGCGCGTCAGCAGCAGGCAGTAGTGCGCCTTGGCCGCGCCGCTGGTCCAGATCTTCTGACCGTTGATGCGCCAATGCCCGCCTTCCGCGACCGCCTTGGTGCGCAAGCGCGCCAGGTCCGACCCGGCGTCCGGTTCGGAAAAACCCTGGCACCAGAATTGCCGCATCGTCAGGATTTCCGGCAGGAAGAACTGCTTCTGCGCATCGTCGCCGACGGCCATGATGATGGGGCCGGCCAGTTCCTTGCCGATGGAGCTGACGCTTTCCGGCATCGGCAGCGCGCCGATTTCCTTGTTCACCGCCAGATGTTCGCGCAGCGTCAGGCCGTGGCCGCCATAGATCTTGGGCCAGGTCATGCCCGCCAGGCCGGCCTGATGCATGGCCGCTTCCCAGGCGCTACTTTCGGCCAGCGTGGGGGCGCGCCAGTCCGGGCTGTCCGCCCGCATGAAGTCCGGCAAATTCGCGCGCAGCCAATTGCGCGCGTGTTGCCGGTAGACCTCGACGCCCGAGGCGGGGTCGGGAACGATTACCTGTTGTTCGAATTGCATGCTTGTCCTTGCTCTGCGGGCTCGGCTGCGGGCTCGGCTGCGGGTGTAGAGGCACGCGTGGCGCGCGGAATCATCAACGCGTCCAGCACCACCACGCCCTGGCCCTCGGGCCGTACCAGAATGGGGTTCATGTCGATATCGGCGACGTCGTCGCGATGGCGGTAGGCAAATTCCGACAAGCGCGCCACGCTGCGTGCTGCGGCTTCCACGTCGGCCTTGGGCCGCCCACGCGCGCCGTCCAGGATCGGGAACATCTTTAATGACCGGATCATCGCCAGCGCTTCGTCTTCGGTGACGGGCGCGGTCTGTACCGCCACGTCGTTCAGCACTTCGGCATAGATGCCGCCCATGCCCACCATGACAATCGGCCCGAAGACCGGGTCTTGCGACACGCCCGCGATCATTTCCGTGCCACCGCGCAGCATCGGCGCCACCAGCACGCCGTCGATGCGGGCTCCAGGCGCGTGGCGCGCCACATTGGCAAGAATGCGGGCATGAGCCTCGCGCACGGCCTGGGCGTCGGCCACATCCAACGCCACACCGCCCGCCTCGGTCTTGTGCGCCACATCCTCTGACGCGATTTTCAGCACGACGGGGTAGCCGATGCTGTCGGCGGCGTGCACGGCAGCGTCGGCATCGGTGGCGATCACTTCGCGCGGCACATCGATGCCGGCTTGGCCCAACGCCTGCTTGGCGTGGAATTCATTCTTGA
>NZ_LBHW02000025.1:0-84194 GCF_001005835.2 Achromobacter sp. LC458 | reverse complement strand
TGGCCTCGGAGATGTGTAAAAGAGCCACCCCCCGCTTCCTCCCCCCCCGCCTCCTCCCCTCTCGCCTCCTCCGCCCTCGCCTCTAGTAATGCCCGCCACGCACACACCCGGCCCGCCACGAACTCGGCGCGCCGCCCGGGGCTCATCGCCCCGGTTGCCTGGCGCCACGCCAAGGCCTCGTCGCCCACGGCGGCAAGCAGGTGCTCCGCCGCCTGGGCAACGGGCATGGACGCCATGCACACCCAGCTGGGCAGGCGTAGCGCTTGGTGCAGTCCGGTCACGGAGCGTCCTGCCCCCCGCCATACAGGGCGGGCAGCAAGATCGGCAAGGCGGCTTCTTTCCGCAAACGGCCATGCGAGGTTTCCACCTGCACGACCGCGCTGATCTTGGCTTTCATGGAGTCCAGAGCCAGCAGGCGGGCCATGTCTTTTGCCGGTTGAGTTGCCGCTTCATTTGCCGCTTATTTTCCGCGCCCACCGCTTCTCACCCCGCCGAAGCGCCCTTCACTACCCGGTGCACGAACTGAAGCTTGCCGATCACGTCTGCGGGCAGGACGAAGGGGTAGAAGTCGCGTTGGCCCATGCTGCGGGCCAGCTCGTTCAGGACGCCGGTCAGGGCGACCCAGGCGTTGACCAGATCCAGGAACGCTTGGCCGTCGGGGTCTTCCGGGTCGTACAGGGCTTCTTTGGTGAAGGGTTCGTAGGATTGTTCGACGGCGGTGCGCGTAACGCCGAAGCTGATGGCGGTATCCAGCGTGTCCATCATGTGCAGGTAATGCGCCCAGGTTTCGGCCCAGTCTTCCCATGGATGGCACGACGCGTAGGTGCTGATGTAGTGCAGTTCCCAATCGGCGGGCGGGCCTTGTTCGTAGTTGCGTTGCAGGGCCTCGCCGTAGTCGGCGCGTTCGTCGCCGAAAACCTGCCGGAACGGTTCCAGCCAGGGGCCGGGTGCAATCAGCTGGTCCCAGTAGTAATGGCCGATCTCGTGGCGAAAATGGCCCAGCAGCGTGCGGTACGGCTCGTGCATGTCTTCACGCACCTTCACCCGGTAGGCGTCGTCGGCCTCGCGGATGTTGATGGTGATAAGCCCCTGCGCGTGGCCGGTCAGCAAGGGGGTGCCGTCATCGACGGGCGCCAGCAGGTCGAACGCCAGGCCGCCGTCGTCAGGCGCCACCGAGCGCCGGATGGGCAAACCCAGCGTCATCACCTGGGCGATCATCTGGCGCTTGGCGGCTTCCACCTTGAACCACAGCGGGCCGTTCTCCGGTACGGAAAGATCCGGGATGGTGCGGTTCAGGTTACAGGCCAGGCATAGCGTGTCGGGCGACTGCGCGGGCACCAGCCAGTTGCACAGCGCCGGCAGGCTGAAGTTGCCGCAGCGCTTGTACGTCTTGCCGCGCACCTTGCCCGATTCGCGCAGGATGCCGCCGGGGGCATCGTCCAGCGCGATCACGTGGCCGCGCTTCGGGTCAAAACCCAATTGCCGGTGGCAGTTCAGGCATTCGGTATTGCTGAAGAAAACGGGCTGTCCGCACACGCACTGAAAAGCCTTCGCGCGCGCATGCCGCACGCGCTGGCGTTTCGGGGCGCGCAGTTGGCGGTTGATCGCGTCGAAGAAATAGCTCATGCATCAGTCCCTGTCGGAAACTCGTCTATGGGCGCGACGGTTACGCGCACATTCAATTCATGGCCGCCGCCCCGGATCACGCCGCGCAACGGCGTAACGTCACCGTAGTCGCGGCCATACGCCAGCGCCACATGCGCCGTGCCCGGCACCACGTCGTTGGTGGGATCCAGATCGATCCAACCCCCATTGATGTCCACCCCCGCGCAGTGCACCGACACCCAGGCGTGCGAGGCGTCGGCGCCGATCAGGCGCGGCTTGCCGGGCGGCGGTTGCGACATCAGGTAGCCACTGACGTAGCGCGCCGGCAAGCCCAGGGCGCGCAGGCAGCCGATCATCACGTGCGCAAAATCCTGGCAGACGCCGATACGTTCCTGGAACGCGTCAAGTACCGGCGTGGACACCTGGGTGTGCGCGGGCCGGTAGGTGAAATCCGCGTGGATACGGTGCATTAGCTCCATCGCCGCCTCGGCCACGGGGCGGCCCGGGGTGAACGACAGCAAGCCGTATGCCCGAAGCTCGGCATGCAGCGGAACATAGGGAGAAGCGAAGGTGAATTCGACTTCGGGCGCGTAGGGCAAGGCCGGGTCGTAGCGCAGGCGCTGCGCCGCGGCTTCCCACGGCAAACCCTGTGTTGCGTCCAGCGCGTCAAAGCGCGGATGGACGGTGACGCGGCTGGTGGCGCGCACCGTCAGTGCCTCGTGCGGCGCGTACAGCGCAAAGGTGCAGCGCGTGTTGCCAAAGCCGTCCACGGCCTCGGTGATGCCGGGCGGCACGGGCGTCACCTCCAGCGCGTAGGCCTCAAGCACCTGCCACGCGTCGTGTAACGGGCGCAGATAACCCAGATGGTGGGCCAGTTCCACCGGCGAATCGTAGCGATACGCGGTTTCGTGATCGACGATCAGCGTCACCCCATTCATGTCGGCATGCCTCGGAAATTACGCGGTAAGCGTTTGGTCATGACCGGCCGCATGGCTGAAATATCGCAGGCTGATCTCGTTGGACAAGCTACTGGCGGCCAGTTCCAGCTGCGTGCACAAGGTCAGCACGCCCGCGTACAGGCCCTGGGTCTGTAGGCAAAGGTCCGCCAACGATACGCCCACCCCTTCCGACGGCAGCAGGTTCACCAGGTCCTTGCCCGGCCCCGCGACGGTATCGGGCAGCCGCGCCAGTTCTTTGCGCAGCACGCTCAGCACACAGGCCAGTGAACGCGGGTTGGCGGGCTCTTGCACCAGCAGGTTCAGCAGCGCGGGCACTTCCTGGCGCCCCGGGTAATAGGCGCGATACGTGATCTTGCTGTCAAACAGGTCCAGCAGCATGTTGAAGCCGCTATCGCCCAGCACCGCGTTGCGGCGGAACAGCTCGCCCAGCAAACCGGCCATGGCGGCCAGACGTTCGATCTGCCGGCCGATGGTCAACAGGCGCCAGCCGTCGTCGCGCGTCATGCGATCGGTTTGCGAGCCGGTGATGGCCGACAGCTGCATGCCCAGGCTGCGCAAGCCGCGCAGGACGTCCGGCGCGGAAATGGACGCGGAAATGGACGCAGAGATGGACGGAGAAACGGACGCAGAAACGGACGCAGAAACGGGGGCAGAAACGGGGGCTGAAACGGCGGCAGAAAGCGGCGCGGCGATATCGCGCCCCCTGCCCGCCGACGCCATGCGCATGAACCATTCATGCGCCGTCACCACCAGCCGCCAATGCTCGGGCGACAGGCGGTCACGGATCTGGCCGGCGGCAAACGCCAGCGCGCCCAGGTTGCGCGCCACCCCGCCCTGCGCCTCGTCGCTGACCAGTTGGGCCACCAGCGTCGACTCGAACATGCGTGCCGACAAGGTGGGCGCGGCAGGCACCAGCCCGCTGCGCCGGCACAGCGTGTCGACGGCGGCAAACAGTTCGCCGGCATTGTCTTCATCGCTGTTCAGCCAGGTCAGCGCCACCGTGGCCAGGCGTACATCGTTTTCCGCGCGTTCGGTGTAGCGCCCCATCCAGAACAGGTTTTCGGCGGCGCGGCTGGACACGGGACGATGCGCGGGGGCGATGTCTTCCAGCCGCAGCTGCACGGGCAGCATTGAAAACGTGTCCACCGCGCCGCGCGTGGTCACCCACGTGTCCATGCTGCTGCCGCCGCGCTGCATCGACACGATCTGCTGTTCGCGGCTGGCGATGCGCGTCAGGCCGCCCGGCAGGACGTTCCAGCCGCCCTCGCCATCGGCGATGACGAAGACGCGCAGCATCGCCGCGCGCGGCACGATGTGGCCCGAACTCCAGCTGGGCGCCTGCGACAGGGGCAGATATTCCTGGACGGTGTAGGCGTCGGGGTTGTCGGCGATGCGCGCATGCAGCGCGGCGGTGTCGGACGGCGGCACGGCGCGCCCGATGACCGGCTCGAAACCGCCCCGCATATTGCTGGGGTAGGTAGATTTGATGACCATGCCCGGCAGGTTCGCCAACGCCTGTTCGCGCGCGGCGGCCTCGCCGCACCACCACGAAGGCAGCGACGGCAACAGCAGATCGGCATCGAACAGGCGGCGGCTGATGGCGGGCAAAAAGCCGTTGATGGCGGGCGACTCCAGGAAGCTCGCGCCCAGCGAATTGGCCACCAGCACGTTGCCGGCGCGCATCACCTGCAACAGCCCCGGCACGCCCAGCGTGGAATCGGAACGCAGCTCAAGCGGGTCGCAAAAATCGTCGTCCAGGCGGCGCAGCACCGCGTGCACGCGTTCCAGCCCGTGCAGCGTTTTCAGGTAAAGCATCTTGTCGCGCACGACAAGGTCGCCGCCTTCGACCAGCGTCACGCCCAGATAGCGCGCCAGGTAGGTCTGCTCGAAATAGGTTTCGTTGTACGGCCCCGGGGTCAGCAGCACGATGCGCGGCGGCGTGTGCGCGGGCAGCCCGCCCGGGCTCAGCTTGTACAGCATGTCCATCAGCCGCCGGTAGCTGGTGGCCAGATGCTGCACGCGCAACTGCTTGAACGCCTCGGGGAACATGCCCGAGATGGTCAGCCGGTTTTCCAGCAGATAGCCCAGCCCGGATGGCGCTTGTGTGCGTTGCGACACCACCCACCAGCCGCCATCGCTGGCGCGCGCCAGGTCGAACGCGGCAATGTGCAGATACGTGCCGCCCGGCGGCTGGTAGCCGCGCAAGGGCCGCAGATAACCGGGATGGCCGAACACTAGCGCGGGCGGAATCAGCTTGTCGGCCAGCAGGGTTTGCGGGCCGTAGACATCGGCCAGCACGCGGTTCAACAGGCTGGCGCGCTGGCACACCCCCTGTTCGATGGCCGCCCAGTCGGTGTCGTTGATGACAAAGGGCAGCAGGTCCAGCGACCACGGCCGCGCCGACCCATTGGCTTCGGCGTAGATGTTGTAGGTGATGCCGTTTTCGCGGATTTGCCGCGCCACCCCGTCCACGCGCCGGTCCAGGTCGGCAAAGCCGCTGGTGCCCAGGAGCTCGAAGAATTGGGGCCACGGTTCGCGCAGCTGCGTCGCGCCCGACGCATCGGGCGGCGCGCGCAGTTCGTCATAGTGCCCAGGCCGCGCGGGCAGCGCCGCATGAACCGCCAGGGATGCGACATCCTGCGACGGATCGGTCTGAAAAAGAAATTGCGGCATGGGGCTTCAAGAGGCGACGGGGGCGCCGGGGTTCAAATTCCAACAAGGGGTCAATCGTGCCTTAAATCCAGCGAGAACGGAAATTCACGGCCCACTTGCGCCGGCGCCACGTCCATGCGGCCCGGCGTGTGCCCGATTTTCTCGAACCGGGCCAGGCGCCGGCTCTCGGCCTCGTAGGAATTGACCGGGAACGATTCCGGATTCAGCCCGCCCGGATGCGCGACATGATATTTGCAGCCCCCCAATGAGCGTTGATTCCAGGTGTCGACAATGTCCACCGTCAAGGGCACATGCACCGGTATCGTCGGGTGCAGCGCCGACGGCGGCGACCAGGCCTTGTAGCGCACCCCCGCCACGTACTCGCCTACCCGGCCGGTCGGCTGCAAGGGCAGCGCGCGGCCATTGACCGTGACAACATAGCGGTTGTCGTTCAAGCCCGATACCCGGATTTCCACCCGTTCCAACGACGAATCCACGTAACGCACCGTGCCCGCGGACGAGCCCTCTTCGCCCATTACGTGCCAGGGTTCCAGCGCGCCGCGCAGTTCCAGATGGATGCCGCGCGCCGCCACGTCCCCGAACAGCGGGAAGCGGAACTCGAAATGCGGCGCGAACCAGGCAGGGTCAAAGCCGTACCCCGCCTCGTTAAGATCCGCCAGCACGTCCTCGAAATCCATCTTCACAAAGGTGGGCAGCAGGAAGCGGTCATGCAGCTCGGTGCCCCAGCGCGTCAGGCGCGCGGTATAGGGCGTTTTCCAGAAATGCGCCACCAGGCCGCGCAGCAGCAGCTGCTGGGCCAGGCTCATGCGCGCATGCGGCGGCATTTCAAAGGCGCGCAGTTCCAACAGGCCCAGGCGGCCGGTGGCGCTGTCGGGCGAATACAGCTTGTCGATGCAAAATTCCGAGCGGTGCGTATTGCCGGTCACGTCGACCAGGATATTGCGCAGCGCGCGGTCGATCATCCAGGGCGGCACCTGCTCGCCCTGTTCGGCGCAGCGCCGGTAGATTTCCTGAAACGCCAGCTCCAGCTCGTAAACCTGGTCGTTGCGCGCCTCGTCGATGCGCGGCGCCTGGCTGGTGGGGCCGATGAACAGCCCGGAAAACAAGTACGACAAAGACGGATGGTTGACCCAATACGCCAACAGGCTGGCCAGCACGTCGGGGCGGCGCAGAAAGGGGCTATCGGCCGGCGTGGCGCCGCCCAGCACGAAGTGGTTGCCGCCGCCGGTGCCGGTGTGGCGGCCGTCGGCCATGAATTTTTCGGTGGACAGCCGGGTCTCGAAGGCGGTTTCGTACAGGAATTCCGTGTGGTCGACCAGTTCGGCCCAATTGGCGGCCGGGTGGATGTTGACTTCGATGACGCCGGGGTCGGGCGTCACCGCCAGCACCTTCAGGCGGGGATCGCGCGGCGGCGGGTAGCCTTCCAGCACAATCTTCACGCCCAGATCGCGCGCCGTGCCTTCCACCTGCGCCACCAGCGCCAGGTAATCTTCCAGGCGCGGCAAGGGCGGCATGAACACATACAGGATGCCGTTGCGCGTTTCCACGCACATTGCGGTGCGGGTCAGGTTGGCGGCGGATTCGAACTTGGCGGGCGGGTGGACGTCCGGCGTAGTGGATGCCCCCATACGCCGGCTCTGCGCCAGCAGCTGCGACGGCCCGGGCAGCGAACGACGCGCATCGAAGGGGTCGCGCTCCGTCAGCACCGGCGCATCGGCCTCGGCCGCCCAGGGCAGCGAGTCCAGCGGCAGGCGCAGGCCCATCGGCGAATCGCCGGGAAACAGGTACATGCGTTCGTCGCGCAAGAACCAGGGGCCGGACACCCATGGCCCGCCCTCGCCCGCCTGGATCGGCAACGCATAGCCGACGATGCTGTCCAGCTTCTGCTCGAACACGCGGCGCAGGCGCGCGCGTTCCATTTCATCGTCCAGCCGGGAATCGAACGGGTCCACGTTGGCCGGCAGCCTGCGTTCGCGCCACAGGTAATAGAAGACGTCTTCATACCCCGGCACGACGTGGCGCGCGTCCACCTCAAGCCGCTCGCACAGCCGCATGACGAAGCGCTTGGCGTCCGCCACCGTGTACGCGCTGCGTTGGCGTTCGTCGGCGAACAGCGTGGGGTCATCCCAGCATGGCTGGCCATCGGCGCGCCAATAGATCGATAGCGCCCAGCGCGGCAATTGTTCGCCCGGATACCACTTGCCCTGCCCCAGGTGCACAAAGCCGTTGCCGCCGTAGCGCGTGCGCAGGCGGTTCAGGAGTTCCAGCGCATAGCCGCGCTTGGTGGGGCCCAGCGCGGCGGTATTCCATTCCGCGCCTTCGCGGTCGGACACCGAAACGAAGGTGGGCTCGCCCCCCATCGTCAGGCGCACGTCCATGTGGTCCAGCCGGTCATCGATCTTGTCGCCCAGGTCCAGGATGGCGCGCCACTGCTCGTCGCTATACGGCTTGGTGACGCGCGGCGATTCGAACACCCGCGTGACCGACATGGTGTGTGTGAATTCCACCTCGGCCTCGTCGACCGCGCCCGTCACCGGCGCGGCGCTGCCTGGCTCGGGCGTGGCGGCCAGCGGGATATGGCCTTCGCCCGCCAGCAGGCCGGACGTGGGGTCCAGCCCGATCCAGCCTGCGCCCGGCAGATAGACTTCGCACCACGCGTGCAGATCGGTAAAGTCGGTTTGCGCGCCGCTGGGGCCGTCCAGCGCGCGCACGTCGGGCTTGAGCTGGATCAGGTAGCCCGACACGAAACGCGCCGCCAACCCCAGGTGGCGCAGCGCCTGCACCAGCAGCCAACCCGAATCGCGGCACGATCCCGCCGCCCGCGCCAGCGTTTCTTCCGGCGTCTGCACGCCGGGCTCCATGCGGATCAGGTAGCTGATTTCTTTGTGCACCTGCTGGTTCAACCCCACCAGGAAATCCACGGTGCGCTGCGGCCGCTTGTCCACGCGCGACAAGAATTCCGCGAACCGGGGCGTGGCCTCGTCGCGGATCAGGTATGGCGCCAGTTCGCGCGCCAGCCCGTCGTCGTAGGTAAAGGGGAATTCCTCGGCGTCGGGTTCCAGAAAGAAGTCAAAGGGGTTGTAGACCGCCATTTCGGCGACCAGGTCCACGGTGATCTTGAATTCGCGCGTCTTGTTCGGAAAATTCAGCCGCGCCAGGTAGTTGGCGAACGGGTCCTGCTGCCAGTTCAGGAAGTGCTCGGCCGGCTCCACCGTCAGGGAGTACGACAGGATGGGTGTGCGGCTGTGCGGCGCGGGTCGCAGGCGCAGCACCTGGGCGGAAAGGCTGACCAGACGGTCATAGTTGTATTGCGTGACGTGCTTGAGCGCTACGTGGATCGTCAAAGCCTTCTCCGGGTCGGCGGTGGCCGTCTTGGATTATGGGGGCGCGGGGAGCAAACGCGGGGGCGCAAAGGGAAGATCAAAGGAATCAGTGGCTTGATTGCACCTGCACCTGTACCGATACGTCCATCGACAGCGTGGCCGCCGCGCCGTGCAGCCAGCGCACGGGCGAGGCAGATTCGTAGTCGCGGCCAACGGCCAGGCGGCAATGGCCGTCGGAGGCAAACGCGGCGTGGCTCACGTCCACGCTGACCCAGCCGTGCCCGGCCAGCCAGACATCGGCCCACCCGTGGCTGGCGGCGTCGTCGCCGGCTTCGTGCCAATAGCCGCTGACAAAGCGGCCCGGCGTGCCCAGGGCACGCACGCACGCCAACAGCAGATGGGTCTGGTCCTGGCTGCCGCCGCGCCGCGCGGCCAGCACTTGCGGGGCGGTCATGGCGGGGCCGCCCAGCCCGGGTTGAACCGCCACGTGTTCGCGGATGGCGGCGCTAAGCATCAGCACGTCGTCCGCGCTGTGCACGCCGCGCGGCACCACACGCCGGCAGAACGCGCGGATGGAATCGTCGCATTGGGTCAGCGCGGTAGGCACGCCATAGATGTAGACGGGCAGGCGTTCGTCTTCATCGCCCACGCGGCCCTGCGCCAGCGGATGGATGTCGACCTGCCCCACCGCATGGATCTCGATTTCGCTATGGGTGCGGTGCAGCGTCAGCGTGTGCGTGACGTTGCCATACGCGTCCACCTGGGGCTGAATTTCGCCCGGGGTCTGGATCTGCCATCGCAAGGCATGTTGATGGTCGTCGCGCCGGGGCGTCAGCCGCAGCGTCTGGATGGTGTAGTTGACCGGGGCGGCATAGCGGTAGCGGGTCACGTGCTTGATGAGATGCTTCATGAAAATCTCCACACTGCGGTCACGCTGGTCACGTCCGGGCGGCGCACCCTGCCCGTTCGCTATTTACCGGCGGGGCACGACGGTCGATAGTAGCAACAAGCCAATGAAATGAATCAGCAATACGCAAGCGTTGAACAGGTCATGCGCATGCCCTGTGCGTGCGATGAAAAAGCAATGCAAAAACAATGAAAAAGCCATAACCATGCAATGACCAAGCAACATGTGTGCCAGCGCGAAAGCCGCGTTCCGCGCGCCCGCGCAGCGCCCCGACGCCCTTGAAACCCACCCCCGCGCGCGGCGCCGGCGCACGCTTTGACGCGCGGCCATGCCCGATATCCGGCGCCAGGCACCAAACCGGTGCGACGGCCGCAAAGCCGCCGCGCGACTTTTTTACAAGCCATTGCAAAATTGTTCCGCGCACAACAGGGCTCTCGCGCCGGGGCGCGGGGAAGTCGGGAAGTCGGAACGCCGGGACGCCGGGACGCCGGGACGCCGGGACGCCGGAACGCCGCCCCGCAGGGCCGTGGGCAGCCACAATCTTCAAAGCGCCGGACAATCGTTCAATACATCGCTACGGAACGCAGGCACATTGCGGGGGTTTCCAAACGGCATCCCAAGGAGCCACACCATGTCCGTTACCGCCTTCGCCAAACCCGGCGCCAAGCTGTTGTCCCCGCAGGACCACACGCTGATCATGATCGACTTCCAGTCGCAGATGGCGTTCGCCACCCATTCCATCGACGCCATCACGCTGCGCAACAACGCCGCGCTGGTCGCGCACGCCGCCGCCGGTTTCAAGGCGTCCACCATCCTGACCACCGTTGCCGAAAAAAGCTTTTCGGGACCGATGTTCGACGAAGTCACCGCGCCCTTCCCCGGCCAGGCCCTGCTGGACCGCACGTCCATGAACACCTGGGAAGACGCCGCCGTCATCAAGCAGGTCAACGAAATCGGCAAGAAGCGCATCGTGCTGGCCGGCTTGTGGACCAGCGTGTGCATCGTCGGCCCGGCCCTGTCGGCGCTGGACCAGGGCTTTGAAGTCTATGTCATCACCGACGCTTGCGGCGACGTGTCCGTGGAAGCGCACAACCGCGCTATCGAACGCATCGTGCAAGCCGGCGGCCAGCCGATCACCGCGCTGCAATACCTGCTGGAAATGCAGCGTGACTGGGCGCGCACCGACAGCTACGAAATGACCACCGGCATCGCCAAGAAGTTTGGCGGCGCCTATGGCCTGGGCATCATCTACGCCAAGTCCATGTTCAACGCGCACGAAGCCTGATAGGAGCCGCCCATGAAGGTCTACCTTGTTTCGCTGGCGCTTGGCCTGTTGGTCGGCGTGATCTATGCGCTGTTCAACGTGCGCTCGCCCGCGCCACCGGTCATTGCATTGGTAGGCCTTCTGGGCATCCTGGCGGGCGAACAGATTCCCCCGCTGGTCAAGCGCATGATGGCTGAACCGGCCACGCGCACGTCCTGGCTGCACGAGCAGGTCAAGCCGCATATGTTCGGCGAGCTGCCCAGTTGCCCCAAGGCGTCCGCCCCTTCTGAAACAACCGCCGATGCATGTGGAGACAAGCGCCATGGTTGACACCCAAGCCCCCGATTTGATCCTGCACCAGGGCCGCTTCACCACGCTGGACCCGGCCAACCCCGTGGCCGACGCCGTCGCCATCCGCGAAGGCCGCTTCACGCGCGTGGGCGCCGCCGCCGACATCCTGCCGCTGGCCGGTCCCGCGACGAAGGTCATCGCGCTGAACGGGCGCGGCGTGCTGCCGGGCCTGATCGACAACCACCTGCACATCATCCGCGGTGGCCTGAACTACAACATGGAATTGCGCTGGGACGGCGTGCGCAGCCTGTCCGACGCCATGGCCATGCTGCGCCGTCAGGTCGCCATTACCCCCGCCCCGCAGTGGGTGCGCGTGGTGGGAGGCTTCACCGAGCACCAGTTTGCCGAAAAACGCCTGCCCACCATCGAGGAACTAAACGCCGTGGCGCCCGATACGCCCGTGTTCATCCTGCACCTGTACGACCGCGCGCTGCTGAACGCGGCCGCCTTGCGCGCGGTGGGCTACGACAAGACCACGCCCGCCCCGCCGGGCGGCGAAATCGTGCGCGATGCCGTCGGCAACCCCACCGGCCTGCTGCTGGCCAAGCCCAACGCGTCGATCCTGTACGCCACCTTGGCCAAGGGCCCCAAGCTGCCGCTGGAATACCAGGTCAACTCCACGCGCCACTTCATGCGCGAACTGAACCGCCTGGGCGTCACCGGCGCCATCGACGCGGGCGGCGGTTTTCAGAATTACCCCGAGGACTACCAGGTGATTCAGCAATTGGCCGACGCCAACCAGCTGACGATCCGCCTGGCCTACAACCTGTTCACGCAAAAGCCCAAGCAGGAAAAAGAAGACTTCCTGAACTGGACGGCCACGTCGCAATACAAGCAAGGCACCGACTACTTCCGCCATAACGGCGCGGGTGAAATGCTGGTGTTCTCGGCCGCCGACTTCGAAGACTTCCGCCAGCCGCGCCCCGAGATGGGGCCCGAGATGGAAGGCGAACTGGAAGAAGTGGTGCGCATCCTGGCGCAGAACCGCTGGCCGTGGCGCATGCACGCCACCTATGACGAAACCATCAGCCGATCGCTGGATGTGTTTGAACGCGTCAACCGCGACGTGCCGCTGGCCGGGCTGAACTGGTTCTTTGACCACGCCGAGACCATTTCCGAAAAGTCCATCGACCGCATCGCGGCGCTGGGTGGCGGCGTGGCCGTGCAGCATCGCATGGCCTACCAGGGCGAGTATTTTGTTGAACGCTACGGCGCCGGCGCGGCCGAGGCCACCCCGCCCGTCAAGCGCATGCTGGAGAAAGGCGTCAACGTGTCGGCCGGCACCGACGCCACGCGCGTCGCGTCCTACAACCCGTGGGTGTCGCTGTCCTGGCTGATCACCGGCAAGACCGTGGGCGGCATGCGCCTGACGCCGCAACGCAACTGCCTGGACCGCGACGCCGCGCTGCGCATGTGGACGGAGAACGTCACCTGGTTCTCGAACGAACAAGGCAAGAAAGGCCGCATCGCCGTGGGCCAATTGGCTGACCTGGTGGTACCCGATCGCGACTTCTTCGCGTGCCCGGAATCCGATATCGCCGACACCAGCAGCCTGCTCACCGTGGTGGGCGGCAAGGTGGTGTGGGGCGCGGGCGAATTCTCGGCCCATGACGACGCGGCCCCCCCGCCCGCCATGCCCGACTGGTCGCCCACGCGCCTGTTCGGCGGCTACGGCGCCTGGGCAGACACCGAAGGCAAGCCCTTGCAGACCTCGCTGCGCGAAGCGGCCGCCGGCTGCGCCTGCGCGAACGACTGCAATGTGCACGGCCACCAGCATGCGGGCGCCTGGGCCAGCAAGCTGCCGGTGTCGGACCTGAAAGGCTTCTGGGGCGCGCTGGGTTGCGCGTGCTGGGCGGTATGACCGTGCCCCGTCCGCTGACCTCGAAGGCGGTGCGCTGGCTGGCCCTGCTGGCGCTTTGCGGCGCCTATATCCAGGGCGGGCTGGTTAAGCTGCTGGACTTTGCGGGCGCGCAGGCCGAGATGGCGCATTTTGGCCTGCAACCCGCCGCGCCGGCCGCCGTCGCCGTTATCGTGCTGGAACTGGGCGCCAGCGCCCTGATCCTGTCCGGGCGGCTGCGCTGGCTGGGCGCGCTGGCGTTGGCGCTGTTCACCGCCGTGGCGGCGCTGATGGCCAACCGCTACTGGCAAGCGCCCGCCGACGCGCGCTTCATGACAATGAACGCGTTCTATGAACACTTGGGGCTGGCCGGGGCATTCGTCCTGGTCGCCTGGCATGACCTGACGGAGCGCCTGCATGGCCGGACCTGATCGCACCCCCCCGCCCGCCGCCGCCGTGAGCGGCATGGCGCCCTTGAAGCACACGCTATTCGCCGTGCTGTGGGGCGCCACCATCCTGGGCAACATCGGCAGTTTCATGCGCGACGTGGCCAGCGCGTGGCTGGTTACCGACCTGTCCACCAACCCCGCCGCCGTCGCCATGATGCAGACGGCGGCCACCTTGCCGGTGTTCCTGCTGGCCATTCCGGCCGGCGTGCTGTCCGACATCCTGGACCGGCGGCGCTTTCTGATCATCATCCAGGTGCTGCTGGCCTGCGTCAGCTTCACCCTGCTGATGATGGCCAAGACCAACACGCTGACCGTCGAAACCTTGATCGCCCTGACCTTCCTGGGCGGCGTGGGCACGGCGCTGATGGGCCCCACCTGGCAAGCCATCGTGCCCGAACTGGTGCCCAAGGCCGAACTGAAAACCGCCGTGGGCTTGAACTCGCTGGGCATCAACATCGCCCGCGCGTTGGGCCCGGCCGTGGGCGGATTGCTGCTGGCCGCGTTCGGTGCGGCCGCCGCCTATGGCGCGGACGTGATCAGCTACGTGTTCGTGATCGGCGCGCTGATCTGGTGGAAGCGGCCCAAGAAAGTGGACGACGGCTTGTCGGAACAGTTCTTCGGCGCCTTCCGCGCGGGCGTGCGGTTTGCGCGCGCCAGCCGCGAGCTGCACGTGGTGTTGCTGCGCGCGGCCGTGTTCTTCATCTTTGCCAGCTCGGTCTGGGCGTTGCTGCCGCTGGTGGCGCGCCGCATGTTGGGCGGCAGCGCCGGCTTCTATGGCGTGCTGCTGGGCGCGGTGGGCGTGGGCGCGATCCTGGGCGCGGTGGTGTTGCCGCGTCTGCGCGCACGCCTGAACACCGATGGCCTGGTGCTGGCCGCCGCCGTCGTGGCCGCTGCCGTGATGGCCGCGCTGTCGTTCGCGCCGCCGCAATGGGCCGCCGTGCTGCTGCTGTTGCTGCTGGGCATGGGCTGGATCGTGGCGCTGACAACGTTCAACGGGGTCGCGCAGGCCATCCTGCCGAACTGGGTGCGCGGCCGTGGGTTGGCCATCTACCTGATGGTTTTCAACGGCGCCATGGCGGCGGGCAGCCTGGGTTGGGGCCTGCTGGCGCAAGAGATCGGCGTGCCGGCCACCTTGCTGGCCGGCGCGGCGGGCCTGCTGGTGGCGGGGGTGCTGCTGCACCGCATGCGCTTGCCGCAGGGCGAAGCGAATCTGGACCCGTCCAACCATTGGCCCGAACCGCTGCTGGACACACCGGTGGAACACGATCGCGGACCGGTCATGGTGCAGATCGAATACCGCATCCGCGTGCAGGACCGCCCCGCGTTCCTGGCCGCGCTCAAGTCAGTGGCGGAAGAACGGCGGCGCGATGGCGCCTATGCCTGGGGCGTGGCCGAGCACACCGGCGAACCCGAGCGCGTGCAGGAATGGTTCCTGGTGGAATCGTGGGCGGAACATTTGCGCCAACATCAGCGCGTCTCGCAGGCCGATGCCGACTTGCAGGGCGAAGCCCAGCGCTTTCATATCGGGCCGGAAAAGCCGGTGGTGCATCACTTCCTGGCGCTGGACTTGCGGCAGGGGAAGCCTGGGGCTACATCGGAGGCCGGGGGCAGCCAGGCCGGTTGAAGGCCACGGTCGGGAGACCCGCCGGTGTGAGGGGCGGGCCGCCGGCTGGATGACCGAGCCGCCGGCTTAGTGGCGGAACCGCCGGCTTAGTGACCGAGCCGCCGGCTTAGTGGCGGAACCGCCGGCTTAGTGACCGAGCCGCCGGCTTAGTGACCGAGCCGCGTGCTTGGTGGCGGAACCGCCGGCTTAGTGACCAAGCCGCCGGCTTAGTGCGCCGAGGCGTCCAGGAAGCGGTGCACGACGCGCACCGCGGCCGCGCCTTCGGCGATGCCCGCCAGCACTTGCGGCACGCAGCCGGCGCGCACCGAGCCGGCCGCGAACACGCCGGGCTGCGAGCTTTCATAGGCGCGTGCCTGCATGGAGCCCGCCGCGGCGCGACCGGTGTGGATGCGGCCCCGGTCATCGGTGTCCAGGCAGCCCTCCAGCCAGTCGATATTGCCCTGGCCCGATCCGTCTTCGGCCAGGCCGGTCGCCACGATCAGGCTACGTGCCTCGATCACCTGACCATCATCCAGCCACACCTGGTAGGGATAGCTGGCGCTGTCGAACGCGGTCGCCAGCCGTTGCGGCATGACGTGCGATCCAAAATGGCGGCTTTGCGTTTCGGCGCGGCGCAGCAGTCCGCCATCGCACAAGCCCGTGAGGGTGCCCGGAAAGGCGGGCAAGGCGTAGGCGCCCAGCGCTTGCGCCCCGCACAGCGAACCGCCCACCAGCAAGGTGTGCAGCCCCTCGGACGCGGCATAGGCGGCGGCCGCCAACCCGGCCGGACCGCCGCCGATAACCGCCAGGTCCAACACCGGGTCCACCCGCCCTACCCCCATGGTCGACCGCAGGATCGCGCCGCCATACGGGCGCTGGCGCAAATAGCTGATCCGGCGCAGCATGAACGCCCGCAGCACGATGTCCGCCAGCGTGGGTTCGGCCAGCAACAGCCGCGCCAGGGCCTCGCGCGACAGCCGCAGCAGCCGGCTGTCCGACGCGGCGCGCGCCGTGACGGCATTGGGGCGGTCGGTGAACAGGTCCAGGCTGCCGGTAAATTCCCCATCGCGATGCACCAGCAGGCTTTGCATGGCGCCGTCGGCCTCGCATTCCAGCACTTCAACCGTGCCTTGCAGCAGGATGTGAAAGGCGGCCTCCTGGCCGCCGCTTTGCAGCAGCACGCTGCCGGCCGGCGCCAGCATGGGTTCACCGTAAGGCGTGGCCCGCGCGATCTGGGCGGCGGTCAGCATGGGAAACGCCTGCGCATGCAAGGCCGGCAAGTCCGGCGGACGGCAGGCAAGGTCGATGGCTGGGCGATTCATGAGATTCACGTCCGGGTAGTCCGAAGAAAGCGGCAAGATACGCTATCAAGATAGCTTCGGGCTGCCGGTGGGTCTTGCGTACTTGGGTGTTGCTTTGTACGAAAGAGCAATGATCGCACAACGGGCAGGCGCCCTAGGCGTGCACCTTGCGCCAAGCGCCCGGCGATACGCCCACCACGCTGGTGAACACGCGTGTCAAATGGGCCTGGTCCGCAAAACCGCACAGCAGCGCGATGTCGGTAATCGACTGTCCCGGCACCCGCAGCAATTCCTGTGCCTTTTGCACGCGCTGCTCAAGCAGCCATCGGTGTGGCGTGGTGCCTACCGTCTGGCGGAAGGCCTTGATGAAATAGCTGCGCGACAGGTTGCAGGCTTCGGCGATATCCGTCATCGACAAATCTTCGCGCAGGGTCGACAGCAACATGTCCTTGGCGCGCGCTTCCAGCTTGCGCGACAGCACGCGCGTGCCGCCCGCGGGCTCCCAGCCGGTCGTGGCGCCGGCGCCGTAATGCGCCAGCAGGTGCGCACCGATCGTCAGGCTCAGGTGTTCCACAAACAAGCTGTTGGCCGGCGCGGGCTGCGCCAGCACCGTCGTCAACACTTGCGAAAGATTTGCCAGCACGGGGTCGCCCTTGCCCGTGCGCGGCAGCAGGCTGCTGACCCGGGACCCGCCTTTTTCATCGTTGACGCGTTCGATGAAGGCGCGCGGCAATTCAATCAGCACAAAGTCAAAACCGCCGGTCAGATCGGCGCGGTAATCATCGTTGAAGTCGCGGATGTAGACCGACCCGATGTCGAAATCGTGGGCCGTTGCATGCTGGCCTTGCAGGATGCGGCGGCGGTGGCCCCCCTGCATCGCCACGCCCACCAGAAAACCCCGGTCGGACGCAGGCGTCTCCACGGTGCCGAAGCGTTCGTTGTCGGTGCGTTTGCGATAAAACGTCAGCCCGCCGCCTTCGAAATGCTGGTTGATGACCAGCTTGCTGGCCGAACACCCCAGGGCGTCGGTGGACGGCGCGGGTTTGGGCGCGGCGGCAGCCAGCAAGAAGGGTTCAGGCCCTGGGGCGGGCTCGGACATAAGGCGTAGTCGGGCAGGCATGGATGGGTTCCCCAGGGTCGCGACCGGTGCAAAGAAACGCAACAATCTTGTTATCGGCGGGAAGATAACAGGCCGTGTTGCCCTGCAACAAGTATCGTCACGCATTTTTTCAACATGGTGTCACGGCGGGCGTCGCCGACACTAACGCGGTAACACTGGGCCGGGCGTCAATGGCCCAACGGGCGGCCCCGAGCGCGACGGCATCGGCGGCAGTTTCGGTTGTGCCGGACCACTCCACGGCGGGTTGACGGGCGTGGTGCGGGAGCCGGGTGGCGGGTAGTCGGTGCCGCCACAAGAGGTGCCCAGGCAGGGTTGCCCGCTGCGGTTCGGGTCAACCGTCTTCGGGCATGACGTGCCCAGGCACGTGTCAGGCAAGGTGCGCGCGGACGCGGGGGGTTGTGGGACGCTGGGCACGCCGTCCCGCGCCGGCGCGGGGCTGGCCGCCAGCGCCAGGGACGCGGCCAGGATCAGGGCTTTCATCGTGGCTCCAGAGGATGACGAATGCGGGGCAAGCCTGGCACGAGTGTGCGCCCATCCGCCCCGCCTTCGCAACCCGTGGGATCGGTGCAGTCCGTGCGATGCGTGCAGTTCGCACCGCCCGCGCCAGCCCACAGCCAGCCCAAAGCCAGCAACCCGGCCAGCACCCGCGCCGCGCCCCGGATCAATCCAGCCGGATGTCCGCGCTTTTCACGACCTTGGCCCAGCGCGCGCGTTCGCTGTTGAAGAACTGCGTCAGCTCGGCCGGGTTGCGCGTCACGATTTCGGCGCCCTGCTCGTTCAATTGCGCCTTCACGTCGGGCTGGTTGACGATCTGCGCCAGCAGCACGGCCAGGCGTTCGGCTACCGGGTCAGTGGTGGTGACCGGCGCCATCACGCCTTGCCACGTGCCCGATTCAAAGCCCTTCACGCCTTGTTCGGAAATGGTCGGGATATCGGGCACCAGCTGCATGCGTTCGCCCTTGGAAATGGCGATGGGGCGCAGCTTGCCGGCCTTGATGTGCGGCAACGTGGCCAGCAGGCCGTTCATGATGATCTGCGTCTGGCCGCCGATGGTGTCGGTGACCGCCTGCGAGCCGCCCTTGTACGGCACGTATTCCCACTGCGCGCCGGTGGCCTGCTGCACGGCCACGGCCGCCAGGTGCGGCGCGCTGCCAATCGCCGTCACGGCAAAATTCAGCCGCTGCTTCTTCGACAGGTCCACCAGTTCTTGAACCGTCTTGGCCGGCACGTCGGGATGCACGGCCAGCACGTGCGGCGAATACGCCAGCATGCTGACGGCGCGCAGGTCCTTGGACGGGTCAAACGACAGCTTCGTGTATACGGACGGGCTGATCGCCAGCGCGCCCACATCGCACAGCAACACGGTGTGGCCTTCGGCCGCCGATTGCACCACCAGGCCCGCGCCCAGGTTGCCGTTGGCGCCAGGCTTGTTTTCCACGACCACCGTCTGCTTGAGCGCGTCGGACAGGCGCGGCGCCAGGATGCGCGCGATGATGTCCGACGAGCCCCCGGGCGGGTAAGGCACGATGATGCGCACCGGCCGCGTGGGCCAGTTCGCCGCATTGCCACCGGCGGATGCGCCGGCTTGCTGCGCCCATGCCGGCACCAGCGGCGACAGGCATAGCGCCGCGGCGCCGCCCAGGAAATGTCTCTTGCTTACGTCCATGCTGTCTCCACACTGTTTGAGGTGTTCTGGGGTAAAACCGGCGCGGCGCCCCGCCTGCGTCGCCGCGCACGAAAAACAAAGTGGCCTGCGTTCAGTGGCCTGCGTTCAGTGGCCTGCGTTCAGTGGCCTGCGTTCAGTGGCCTGCGTTCAGCCCATCTGCACTCAGGCCGCCCCGCGCGTTTCCACGTAAAGCGCGTACAACGAATGGCTGCTGGCCATGAACAGGCGGTTGCGCTTGGCGCCGCCAAAGCACAGGTTGGCGCAGCGTTCCGGCAGCCGGATGTGGCCGATAGGCTTGCCGGCGGGGTTGAACACCATCACGCCGTCCAGCTCTTCGGACTTGGCATTGGGCGCGCCATTGCTGCCCCAGCCGCACCACAGGTTGCCGTCTTCGTCGCACTTGATGCCGTCGATGGCGCCGGGGCCTTGCGCGTCGATATGCACGCGCTTGCCCGACAAGGCGCCGTCCGCGCCCACGTCATACGCCCACACCACGCGGTTCGGTTGATGGCGCGACTCGACCACATAAAGGATTTTTTCGTCCGGTGAAAAGCACAGGCCATTGGGGCCGGCCAGATCGTCCAGCGCGCGCGTCACACGGCCGTCGGCCGGGTCGATGCGGTAAACGCCATGCGGCAGTTCGGGCTTTGCCTTGTCGCCTTCCCAATGCCCGCCGATACCGAACGGCGGGTCGGTGAACCAGATGGCGCCGTTGCGCTGGCAGACGATGTCGTTGGGGGAATTCAGGCGCTTGCCGTCATAGCCGTCGGCCAGCACGGTGATGGATCCGTCGTAGTCGGTGCGCGTGACCCGGCGCGTCAGGTGCTCGCAGGCCAGCAGACGCCCCTGGCGGTCACGCGCCAGCCCGTTGCTGAAATTGGCCGGTTGGCGAAACACGCTGATCGCACCCGTCGTTTCGTCCCAGCGCAGGATGCGGTCATTGGGAATGTCGGACACCAGCAGATAGCGGCCGTCGCCCACCCACACGGGGCCTTCCAGCCAACGGAAGCCGCTGGCCAGTTGCTCGACGCTGCTGCTGTAGATGCGGTATTTGGAAAACTCTGGGTCCAGGATGCGCACCGACGGGTCGGGGTAGCGCTGCTGCGGCGTGAAGTTGAACGACTGCGCCTGGGCCAGCGCGGCCGGTCCCAACGCCAATGCGGCGCCCAGCAGTCGACGGCGGCCGGGTTGGGCCAAGGGGGCATGCTCCATCGGTGTCTCCTCTTGTCGGTGTAGTGCGATGGCAATGCGGTCAGCGTAGGGTCCGGCTTGGACGCGGGTCAGCGCCGCGTCAAGTCACCGGCCCAGGGTTGAACAACGCCAGGGCGTTGTGCAGCTTGAGCTTTTCGGCACAGGTCTGCTGGCGGCCGCTGGCCACGTCCAGCATCAGGCGAAACAGTTCCCAGCCCACGTCTTCGATCGATGCCTGACCGGTGGCGATGCGCCCCGCGTTCACGTCCATCAGGTCGTGCCAGCGCCGCGCCAGGCTGTCGCGCGTGGCCACCTTGATCACCGGCACTTGCGCCAGGCCGTAAGGCGTGCCGCGCCCGGTGGTGAAGATGTGCAGGTTCATGCCCGCGGCCAGTTGCAGCGTGCCGCAAATGAAATCGCTGGCGGGCGTGGCGGCAAAGATCAGGCCCTTTTGCGTCAGCCGGTTGCCGGGCGACAACACGCCGTGGATCGGCGAGGAGCCCGACTTCACGATCGACCCCATCGCTTTTTCCACGATGTTCGACAAGCCGCCCTTCTTGTTGCCCGGGCTGGTGTTGGCGCTGCGGTCCGCCATGCCGCGTTGCAGGTAGTCGTCGTACCAGGCCATCTCGCGCACCAGCGCGTCGGCCACTTCCGGCGTGGCGGCGCGCGCGGTCAGCTGGTCGATGCCGTCGCGCACTTCGGTGTTCTCGGAAAACATCACGGTGCCGCCCGCCCGCACCAGCAGGTCGGTGGCGAACCCCACGGCGGGGTTGGCCGTGACGCCCGAAAATGCGTCGCTGCCCCCGCACTGCACACCGACCGTCAGGTCCGACACGGGGCAGGTTTCGCGGCGCCGCGCGTTCAGCTTTTGCAGATGGCGTTCGGCGGTGCGCATGATCACGTCGATCATCGACTGAAAGCCCACGTTCTCTTCGTCTTGCAAGACGATGGTGTCGACGCCTTCGAGGTCATCACCGCTTTTGCCCATGCCCTCGCCCGCGCGGATCGGAATGGCGTTGGGGGCCAGCAAGCGTTCGGGTTGCAGCTTTTCGCACCCCAGGCTGACCACCATGGACGTGCCGCCAAAGTTTGGGTTGCGCGCAATGTTGTGCAGCGTGCGGATGGGGATGGCGGCGCCCGGCGCGTCAATGGCCACGCCGCAACCGTAGGTGTGTTCGATGCCCACCACGTCGTCCACGTTGGGATAGCGCGGCAGCAGTTCCTGGCGGATCCGCGCCACGGCGTGTTCGACCACGCCCTGCACGCATTGCACGGTGGTGCTGATGGCCAGGATGTTGCGCGTGCCAACGGTGCCGTCGGCATTGCGATAGCCTTCGAACGTATAGCCTTCCAGCGGCGGCAACGGCGTCACGCGCGTGCCCACGGGCAGGTCTTCCAAGGTGCGCGCCGACGGCATGGTGGTCACGCGTTCGTTCACCCAGCTGCCGCGCGGCAAGGCCTTGGCCGCGTAACCGACCACCACGTTGTAGCGGACCACGGCATCGCCTTCGGCCAGATCGCGCAACGCGACCTTGTGGCCTTGCGGCACGGCGTCCACCAACTGCAATCCATCGGGCAACACCGTACCGGCGGGCAAGCCGCCTTCATTGGCGACGATGGCCACGTTGTCATCCGCGTGTATCTTGATGAGCACGGGCGCCTGGGGTTGCGCAACCTGCATGAAAAGTCCTTTTGCATAGGGATGCAGGTAAATCCGGCATCCAAAACGTTATCGTACAACCGTGAGAATATCCTTGAACGCGGTCAAAAATAAATTTCGGGTTTCCCCTTGTCTACAAGTGAAACCATAGAGCGGACGCCCTTGAAACGGCCGAAAACGTGTTGTACGATGACTTACCTTTTCACCACCGCCCCCCTCGCGCCAAGCCCCCTCAAGCAGGCTGGCCGCGACCACACCGGACGATCGCGCTATGACCACCCCGCAGGAACTCAAGGAAATTGTTTCGGAAGGTTTGCTGTCCTTCCCCGTGACGGACTTTGACCAGAACGGCGATTTCAACGCCAAGACCTACGCCGCACGCCTGGAATGGCTGGCCCCGTATGGCGCCACCGCGCTGTTCGCCGCGGGCGGCACTGGCGAGTTCTTCTCCCTGGCGCCCCAGGAATATTCCGACGTCATCCGCACCGCCGTGCAGACCTGCGCCGGCAAGGTGCCGATCCTGGCCGGTGCAGGCGGCCCCACCCGCACCGCCATCGCCTACGCACAAGAAGCCGAGCGCCAGGGCGCCAAGGGCATCCTGCTGCTGCCCCACTACCTGACCGAAGCCTCGCAAGACGGCATCGCCGCGCACGTGGAACAGGTGTGCAAGTCGGTCAAGATCGGCGTCATCGTCTACAACCGCGCCCAGTCCCGCCTGTCGGCCGACAGCCTGGAACGCCTGGCCGAACGCTGCCCGAACCTGGTCGGTTTCAAGGACGGCATTGGCGACATCGAGGCCATGGTGCGCATCCGCCGCAAGATGGGCGACCGCTTTTCGTACCTGGGCGGCCTGCCCACGGCTGAAGTCTATGCCGCCGCCTACCGCGCGCTGGGCGTGCCGGTGTATTCGTCGGCCGTCTTCAACTTCGTGCCCAAGACCGCCATGGATTTCTACCGCGCCATTGCCGCCGGGGACTCGGACACCACCAACCGCTTGCTGGATGATTTCTTCCTGCCGTACCTGGAAATCCGCAACCGCAAGGCCGGCTACGCCGTCAGCATCGTCAAGGCTGGCGCCAAGCTGGTCGGCCACGACGCCGGCCCGGTGCGCGCGCCGCTGACCGACCTGACGGGCGAAGAAATGGAAATGCTCAACGCCCTGATCAAGAAGCTCGGCCCCCAGTAAGCGGCCCGACTGAACTGCAATCAGCCCCCGGACTCGGGGGCGTTTTTTTCGGAGAATTCATCATGACACTGACCGGCAAAATGCTGATCGGCTCGACCGCCGTCCTGGGCGCGGGCGCCGCGCAATACGCCATCAACCCGGCCACGGGCGAACGCCTGGAGCCGGCCTTCCCCGCCGGCTCGTCCGACGACGTTGCGCGCGCCGCCGAACTGGCCCGCGCCGCCTTCGACACGTACCGTGCCGCCCCGCTGGAAACCCGCGCGCAGTTCCTGGAAAGCATCGCCGAAGGCATCCTGGCGCTGGGCGACGCACTGATTGAACGCACGCACCTGGAAACCGGCCTGCCCGTCGCCCGCCTGCAAGGCGAACGCGGCCGCACCGTGGGCCAGCTGCGCCTGTTTGCGCGGGTCGTGCGCGACGGCTACTTCCTGGACGCCACGATCGACCCCGCACAACCCGAACGCCAGCCGCTGCCGCGCGCCGACCTGCGCCTGGCCAACGTGGCCTTGGGTCCCGTTGCCGTGTTCGGCGCCAGCAACTTCCCGCTGGCCTTCTCGGTGGCCGGCGGCGACACCGCTTCGGCGCTGGCCGCCGGCTGCCCCGTCATCGTCAAGGCACACAACGCGCATCCCGGCGCCTCGGAAATGGTTGGCCGCGTGATCCAGGCCGCTGTCGCCAAGCACGGTTTGCCCGAAGGCACGTTCTCGTTGTTGTTTGGCGCCGGCAGCGAAATCGGCACCGCGCTGGTGTCGCACCCGGCCATTGCCGCCGTGGGCTTCACGGGTTCGCGCCGTGGCGGTCTGGCGCTGGTTGCCGCCGCCAACGCCCGCCCCGTGCCGATTCCCGTGTACGCCGAAATGTCCAGCATCAACCCCGTGTTCCTGATGCCGGCCGCTTTGGAAGCGCGCGCCGAAGCCATCGCCAAGGGCTTCGTGGATTCGCTGGCCATGGGCGTGGGCCAGTTCTGCACCAACCCCGGCCTGGTCGTGGGCGTTGAAGGCCCGGCGCTGGACCGCTTCCGTAAAGCCGCCGCCGAGGCGGTCACCGCCAAGGGCGCGGCCACCATGCTGACCCCGGGCATCTTCGCGGCCTACCAGGAAGGCGCCGATGCGCTGGCCAAGCACGCCAGCGTGACCACCCTGGGCCGTGGCGAAGCGTCCAAGCCGGCCGCCAACGCGGCGGGCGCGGTGGTGTTCGGCACCGAAGCCGACCGCTTCCTGGCATCGCGCGAACTGGAGGCCGAAGTGTTCGGCCCGGCCTCGCTGGTGGTGGGCTGCCGCGACGTGGCCCAGATGACGGCCGTGGCCGAGCACCTGGAAGGTCAGTTGACCGCCACCCTGTTCGTGGACGATGCCGACGTGGCCCAGGCCAAGTCTTTGTTGCCCGTGCTGGAGCGCAAGGCCGGCCGCATCCTGGCCAACGGCTACCCGACCGGCGTCGAAGTCAGCCACGCCATGGTGCACGGCGGCCCGTTCCCGGCCACGTCCAATCCGGCCTCGACGTCGGTGGGCGCCACGGCGATCCGCCGCTTCCTGCGTCCGGTCTGCTATCAGGACCTGCCCGACGCGCTGCTGCCCGACGGCGTCAAGCGCGCCAACCCCCTGTCGATCGCCCGCATGGTCGACGGCGTGCTGACGCCAGCTTGAGCTAGCGAAGAACGGCAACCCGCGTCCGCGCAATGCGGGACGCGGGTTGCCGGTGGTTTGGGTCGGTGGTTCGGGTCGGTGGTTCGGGCCGGTGGTCCGTGTTCCAGCCCGGGGCCGTGACGCCCCCGCGCCACACTGGTTTTTGCCCGGGTTGCCAAGCCGCCCGGCGCCGCGCAATAATCTGCCCTCGGTAAATAATTGATAAGTGTTCGCATTAGCATTAATGCCGACACCTGTCGTGAGCGGGCGGGACCCTTGAGCGCTGCACCCCCTTTGTCCACGGACTTCGAACACTTGTACGGCAACCATCATCACTGGTTGCTGGCCTGGGTGAACTGGCGCCTGGGCAACGCGGCGGATGCGGCCGACCTGGCGCACGACGCCTTCGTGCGCCTGTTGACCCGCCCCTGCCATTTCGACAGCCCCCAACAAGCACGCAGCTATCTGCGCAAGATGGCCAACGGCATGTGCGTGGATCTTTGGCGCCGCCGCAGCCTGGAACAAGCCTGGCTGGACGCGCTGGCCACCCAACCCGAACCCACCGTTTCGTCCGCCGAAGACCAGGCGATGGTCCTGGAAGCGCTGGGCGAAATCGACACGATGCTGCGCGAACTGCCGCCCAAGGTCGCGCACGCATTCGTCATGGCGGTGGCGTGCGAAATGACCGATAACGAAGTCGCGGCCACGCTGAACGTGTCGGCGCGCATGGTGCGCAAGTACGTGGCGCGCGCCATGCTGTGCTGCATGAAGCTGGAAGCGCGGCTGGCCGCCGGGCTACCGGAGGAACGCGTTGCGGCTCCCGCCGCCGCACTGCCCGCGCTGCCCGCAACGCACGCAACGCCTGCACTGCCCGCAAAGCCTGCGCTGCCTGCATTGTCGGCATCGCCCGTATCGCCCGTATCGCCATGACGGCCGTGACCGCTGTCGAACCGTCGCACCGCGTCATGGAAGAAGCCGCCGAGTGGTACGCGCGTCTGCGCACCGGGCAAGCGTCCGCCGCCGAGCAGCAGCAATGGCGGCAATGGATGGACCGGGGCGCCGAACAGCGGCAAGCGTGGAGCTACGTTGAACGTATCGACCGCCGCTTTACCCCCTTGCAATCCAGCCCTGACCGTCACGCCGCCGTGACGGCATTTCGCCAGGCGCGCAGCGATGCGCCCCGTCGTCGCCGTCAGGTGGTGCTGGGTCTGGCCGGCGCGCTGGGGCTGTCGTGGATCGGCTGGACCGCATGGCGCCAGACGCCCTTGTCCGCGTTGGCCACGCTATGGGGCAACGAATACCAGGCGGGCGTGGGCGAAACCCGGCAGGTGACACTGGCCGACGGCACGACGGTCTGGATCAATGCGCTAAGCGCGTTCAACGTGGCGTACCGCAACACCGAACGCCGCCTGCAACTGGCGGCGGGCGAAATCCTGATCGATACCGCCAAGGACCCGCTGCGGCCGTTCTTCGTGGAAACAGGCCAAGGCCGCGTGCAAGCCCTGGGCACGCGCTTTTCGGTCAGTCAGGGCGATGCGCGCACGCTGGTCGCGGTGTATGACGGCGCGGTGCGCGTAAACCTGTTGCGCTCGGACGCCAGCGAGGTCGTGAACGCGGGCCAGCAGGCGCGCTTTACCGCTGACGCTTTGCAGCCTTTGATGCCGGCCGACCCCGCCCGTGAAAGCTGGCGCCGGGGCTTGCTGCTGGCCAACGGCACGCCGCTGTCCGACGTGGTGGCCGAACTGCGCCGCTACCACCCGGGGCACCTGGGCTTGTCGCCCGAGCTGGGCCGCCTGCCCGTCTTCGGCAGCTATCCGCTTACCGATGTGGACCGCGCGCTGGCCATGTTGGCCTCGGTGCTGCCCATCCGCCTGCAACGCCCCTTGCCTTGGTGGATCAGCATCGAAGCACGCGACGCCTGAAAAATATTCACGCATGCGGTTCCGCATTTCGATGCGTCGTTCGATTTAGGAAGCAAGAGTTCTAGCAACGTCCGTTTCGTTGTCTGGCTTCGTTAGCCCGCTTCGTTGGCCCGCTTCGTTAGCCCGCTTCGTTGGCCGCTTCGTTGGCCGCTTCGTTAGCCGGTTTCGTTGCCTCTCCGCCCGCTTCCTTCATTGACCCCTCGCACGAGCGCACAGGTTTCCGTCATGTCTCACCGCTTTCCCTCCGCGCCAGCGCTGGCGCTGGCCATCGCCGCCGTCTTCGCCCCCTGGGCGCCGACCTTGCATGCGCAGTCCGCGCCCGCCGCCGACCTGCTGTCGTTCGACATCCCCGCCGCCCCGGTGGACCAGGTGCTGACCCGGCTGGCCAATGAAACCGGCATCTTGCTGGCCGCGCCGCCTGAGCTGCTGGCCGGCCGCCTGAGCGGCGGCGTGCGGGGCCGCTATACACGCGCCGATGCGTTGACCCAGGCATTGACCGGCACCGGCCTACGCGCCACGCGCGAGGCGCCCAACCAGTTCCGGCTGTCCGCCCTGCCCGCCGCTGGCGCCACCACGCTGGAAGCCGTCACCGTCACGGGCAGCGCCGTGGACACCAGCCTGCCCCCCGTCTACGCAGGCGGCCAGGTGGCCAGCGGCGGTCGCATCGGCCTGCTGGGCAACATGAGCGACATGGACACCCCCTTCAGCGCCACGCAATACACGTCCAAGCTGATCGAGGACCAGCAGGCGCAGAACATCGGCGACGTACTGGTCAACGACCCGTCGGTGCGCAACACGTATTCACGCGGCGCGGGACGCGATGAATTCAACATCCGCGGCTTCACCCTGTTCAACTACGACGTGTCGTTCAACGGCCTGTACGGCGTGTCGCCGCGCAACGCCAGTTCGCTGGTCGGCGTCGAACGCGTGGAAGTGCTGCGCGGCCCCAACGCCTTGCTCAACGGCATGGCACCGTACGGTTCGGTGGGCGGCGCGATCAACCTGGTGCCCAAGCGCGCCGGCGCCGAGCCGCTTAACCGCTACTCCGTCAACTACATCGGCGACTCGCAGTTTGGCGTGCACGCCGACCTGGCGCGCCGCTATGGCGACACCCAACAGTTCGGCGTGCGCCTGAACGTGGCCGGCAGCGGTGGCGACCTGCCGCAAGACGGCTCCAAGGAAAACCTGGGCGCCGTGGCCCTGGGCTTGGATTACCAGGCCGAACGTTTCCGGCTGGACGGCGACATCAACTATCAGAACCGCACCACCGATGCGCGCAGCGGCTTGCTGTTTCCGCCGCCGCCGGGCGTGGACATCGGCGCGGCGCCCGACGCGCGCGGCAACTTCTTTCCGTCATGGACCTATTGGAAGACCAAGGAATGGTCGGGCGCCCTGCGCGCCGAATACGACCTGACGCCCGACTGGACGGTGTACGGCGCCATCGGCGCGCGCAAGCACGACTTTGAAAGCCTGCAAACCAGCTGGCTGATGCTGGACGGCGACGGCGACATCGGCGCCGTGCCGGCCCGGCTGAACGAGAACCTGTTGAGCAAGACGGGCGAAATCGGCCTGCGCGGGCGCTTTAACACCGGCGCCGTCAAGCATGAGCCATCCATCAGCGCCAGCGCGCTGGACATCGATTATTCGTCGGCCCGCATCCGTTCGCGCACCGTGTTCTCAAACCTGTACGACCCGGCCGACCTGCCCAAGCCGGACATCGCGCGACCGGGCGACCTGCCCAAGACCAGCGAGTCGCGCCTGTACAGCGTGGCGCTGGCCGACAAGATCTCGTTCCTGGATGACCGCGTGCAAGTCATTGCGGGCTTTCGGCACCAGCGCATCGAGTCCACCAACTTTGACGCCGCCACCGGGCGCAGCACGTCGGAATATGCCAAGTCGGCCGTCACGCCCGCCTTCGCATTGACCGTGCGCCCCACCCAGCGCCTGTCCCTGTACGGCAACTACATCGAAGGCTTGAGCCAGGGCGGCACCGCGCCCGAAGGCTCGATCAATGCGGGGGAAATGTTCGCGCCGGAAATTGCCAAGCAGATCGAAGTGGGCGGCAAATACGACTTTGGCGAATTCTCCACGACGCTAAGCGCGTTCCAGATCGAAAAACCCAGCAGCTTTCTGGACCCCGACACCCGCCGCTACGTATCCAACGGACAGCAGCGCAATCGCGGCCTGGAATTCTTGGTGCAAGGCGACGCCGCGCCCGGCGTGCGATTGCTGGGCGGCGTGGCCTATACCGACGCGCGCCTGACGCGCACCGAAGGCGGTGCCAATGATGGCAACTGGGCGCCGGCCGTGCCGCGCTTTCAGTTCAACGCGGCAGCGGAATGGGACACGCCCTTTCTCCCCGGCCTGACCGTCACGGCGCGCATGGTGCGCACCAGCCAGCAGTATGTCGACGTGGGCAACACGCAGACGATCCCCGGCTGGACGCGCTTTGATCTGGGCGCGCGCTACGCGTTCAACGCCAGCGGCACGCCGATGGTGGTACGGGCGACGGTGGAAAACGTGTTCAACAAGAACTACTGGCAGTCGGCCGCGCGGGAAGGCTTGACCGTCGGCGCACCGCGCACGGTGCTGCTGTCGGTCTCGGCCGAGTTCTGACCCACGCCGGGGTCTGGTCCGCGCCGGGTTCGATCTACACCGGGTGAGATCTGCACCGGGTGCGATCTGCACCGGCTTCGATCTACGCCGAGTTCGATCTACGCCGGCTTCGATCTACGCCGGCGCGCCGCGCTGGCTGTCGCGCGGCAGGTCCACCCGGAAGCGCGTCACGCCGTTACGCGATTCGGCGCCGATGCGGCCGTGATGGCTCAGCACGATCTGCTGCGCGATGAACAAGCCCAGCCCCAGCCCGTTGTGGCTGTCAGCCCGACGCTCGCCGCTGCGAAAGGGATTGAACAGATGCGGCAGCAACGCCGGTGGAATCGTGCCGCCGTTGCTGACCGTGACCGTGACGCGGTCGGCCACTGTGCCGTCGGCGTGCACATGCACCGGGATGTCGCGGTCGCCATGATGCAGGGCGTTGCCGATCAGGTTGGCAAACACCTGGCACAGGCGGTCGCCGTCCCAGACGCCCGCCATGTCGCCCACGAATTCGCATTCGATCTGCCGGTCGGGCCGGCCCGTCTGCGCTTCGTCCACGGTGCGGCGCACCAGTGCATCCATGCGCTGCTGGGCCGAGGCCAGCGTCAAGCCGCCCGCCTGCCGGATACGCGTAACGTCCAGCAGGTCTTCGATCAACCGCGCCATGCGCTCGCTGCTTTGCAACATGCGCTGGGCCAGGCCCGCCACGCGGCCGGGGTCTGTCTGCCGCTGCAACAAGGACGCCCCCATCACGATCGACTGCAAGGGCGTGCGCAGGTCATGGCTTAACACGGCCATGAACATCTCGTTGATGCGCAAGGCTTCGGTGCGCTCTTCCAGCTGCTGCGCCAGCGCGCGCTTGCGCTCATGCAACTCGAAAAAGACGTTTGCCTTCATGCGCAGCATGTGCGGGTCGATGGGCTTGTACAGAAAGTCCACGGCGCCGCTTTCATAGCCGCGAAACTGCCAGTTGTGTTCGCGCGAACCGGCGGTGATGAAGATCAGCGGAATGTGGCGCGTACGCTCGCTGCCCCGGATCAGTTCGGCCAACTCGAATCCGTTCATGTCCGGCATCTGCACGTCCAGCAGCGCCAGCGCGACGTCGCCGTGGTTCAGCAGCAGTTCAAGCGCTTCGGGGCCGGATTGGGCCTTGAGCACCTGGATCTTTTCATTTTGCAGCAGCGCTTCCAGCGCGATCAGGTTTTCGGGAATGTCGTCGACGAGCAGGCATTTGATTCTTTCTTCTTGCGGTTTGGCAGATGTCAGGAACATGGTGTCAAAGCGGTTTAGGGTTACAGCACGGGCTGCGTCGGCAAGCGGGCAAGCATCGCGGCGATCTCGTCGGGGGCCAGTTGGTCATCAACCGCGTGCCGGGCCAACGCCGCTTGCGGCATGGTGGGCATTGAGGCGGACGACGGCGACTGCACCACGGTGCGACCGCCGGCGGCATGAATGGCAGCCAGGCCTTGCGCGCCGTCCTCGTTCGCGCCGGACAGCAGGATGCCCATCAGCCGGTCGCCATAGCAGTCGGCAGCCGAATCAAACAAGACGTCAATCGACGGCCGTGAAAAATACACGGGCGCGCCGACCGACAACGCCAATCGCGGCCCCTGGTCCACCAACAGGTGGTAATCCGGCGGCGCGAAGTACAGATGACCCGGCTGTATCCGAAGCTGATCTTCCGCCTCCAGCACGGGCAAGGCGCAGCGTTCACGAAAAATATCCACCAGCAGGCTGCGTCGGTCACGCGGCAAATGCAGCACGATGATCACGGCCGCGCACAGGCGCGCCGGCAAGGCGGGAATCAGCACGTTCAGCGCGTCAAGCGCGCCCGACGAGCCGCCGATGACGATGGCGTCCCACGGGCCCGACGGCGTCCTTGTCGCCGCGCTTGCCGCCGCGCTTGCCGGAAGGGTCGGCGCGCCCGAGCTCACAGCCCCGCCTTTTTGCGGTAGATGCGTTCTTCAAGCACAAAGTCGTCAAAGTTGTCGGCCTGCCCCGTGAACCGCAGGGATTCGCGCGAGCCCAGGCCAAGAAAGCCGCGGTGCACCAGTGCGTCATGGAACAAGCCCAGCGCGCGGTTTTGCAAGTCGCGCTCGAAGTAGATAAGCACGTTGCGGCACGATATCAAGTGCACTTCGGCGAACACGCTGTCGGTGGCCAGGCTGTGATCGGAAAATACCATGTGTTCGCGCAGCCGCTTGTCGAACACCACCCGTCCGTATCGAGCCGTGTAGTAGTCAGACAGCGAGCTCAACCCGCCCGAGCGCGCGTGGTTGCTGGAAAACGCGGCTACGCGGTCCAGGTCGAACACGCCTTGCTCGGCGGCGCGCAGCGCATGCGGGTTGATGTCGGTGGCGTAGATCAGCGCTCGGTCCAGCAAGCCCTCTTCGGCCAACAGGATGGCCAGCGAATAGACCTCTTCGCCGGCGCTGCATCCGGCCACCCACACTTTGATCGACGGGTAGGTGCGCAGGATGGGAATGACCTCGGTGCGCAGCGCCTGAAAGTAGCCGGGGTCGCGAAACATGTCGCTGACCTGCACGGTCAGGAACTGCAACAGCGCGGTGAATACCGCCGGTTCGTGCAGCACGCGGTCTTGCAACTGCGATAGCGTCTTGCAGCCGAACTGGGTTAGCGCGGTTTGCAGCCGCCGCTTCAGGGACGCCTGCGCGTACTCCCGAAAATCGTAGTGGTAGTGGTGGTAGATGGCATCAAGCAGCAGACGCTGCTCGATGTCGGCAATACGCGCTTTGGCAGAGGCAGGCATGGTGGTGTTCAGCGTAAAAAAGCGCGGACGCGGCGTTAGCTGCGCATCCAGACGCGCACCAGGGACAGCAAGCGTTCAACATCAAGGGGCTTGGCGATGTAGTCGTTGGCGCCGGCCGCCAGGCATTTCTCCTGGTCGTCCTTCATGGCCTTGGCGGTCAGCGCAATGATCGGCAGGCGCCGCCATTCCGGCCGGTTGCGGATGTGACGCATCGCCGTGTAGCCATCCATCTCCGGCATCATGATGTCCATCAAAACCAGGTCGATCGCGGCCATGCCGTCCGAACCGGCGCGCTCCAGCGCATCCAGCGCCTCGCGGCCGTTGCGCGCAATTTCCACGCGCAGGCCGGTGGGTTCAAGAATGCTGGACAGCGCGAACACGTTGCGCACGTCGTCTTCCACCACCAGCACCGTACGGCCTTCCAGCGTGGAATCGCGGCTGCGGGCCAGCTCCAGCATCTGGCGATGCTCGGGCGGCAGTTCGGCTTCAACCTGGTGCAGGAACAGCGTCACTTCGTCCAGCAGGCGTTCGGGCGAACGCGCGTCCTTGATGATGATGGACTTCGAGAAACGGCGCAGGTGCTGCTCTTCATCGCGCGACAGCGCGCGGCCCGTGTACACGATGACCGGCGGAAACGACACGCTTTCCTGCTCGGCCATCTGCTCTAGCAATTCATAGCCGCTGATGTCGGGCAGGTTCAAGTCCATCACCACGCAATCGAACGTGGTGCCGCGCAGCAGTTCCAGCGCCGCGGCAGCAGTGGCGGCGGGCACGATTTCGACATCGTTACGCGCCAGCAGCTGGCGCACGCTTTCGCGTTGGCGGTCGTCGTCTTCCACCACCAGCACGCGTCGCACGTGTTGGGTGAACTTGGCTTCCAGGCGCCGCAAGGCTTCCACCAGCTCTTCGCGCTTGACGGGCTTGAGGGCGTAGCCGACGGCGCCCCGGCCCATGGCTTCCTGCGCGTAGTCCGCTACCGACACCACGTGCACGGGGATGTGGCGCGTTTGCGGGTTGCGTTTCAGTTGATCCAGGACGCCTAGCCCCGAAAAATCAGGCAAGTTCACGTCCAGCACGATGGCGTTGGGGCGCTTTTGCGTCGCAAGCTCCAGGCCGTCGGTGGCGGTGTGCGCCGTCAGGCAGCCAAAGCCCATTTCGCGGGCCAGGTCGGCAAGAATGCCGGCAAAGCGCTCGTCGTCCTCGATGACGAGAATGCTGCGTTCCGGCTGGGCGCTGTCGCTGTCGCCGGCGGGCGCGGGGGTATCGGGCACCTTGGCGGCCGCCGGCGACTGCCGCGTTTCGACCGCGGCATACACCGGCTTGGCGATGCGGGGAAACGGCGCCACGCTGCTACGCGTATGCGCGGGCGGCGGCGCGTTTTCCAGGCGCACCGGCACTTCCAGCGTGAAAACGCTGCCCTGCCCCGGTGTGCTGGCCACGGTCAGCTTGCCGCCCAGCAGTTCGGCCAGATCGCGCGAGATCGACAGCCCCAGCCCCGTGCCGCCGTACTTGCGATGCGTGCTGCCGTCTGCCTGCCGGAACGCTTCGAAGATCAGCTCTTGCTGCTCGGCCGGCACGCCGATGCCGGTGTCGTGCACCGCAAAAAGCAGACGGTCGCGGCCCGCGCGCGAAACGCGCAGCGCCACCGTGCCGCGCTCGGTGAATTTCAGCGCGTTCGACAACAGGTTCTTCAGCACCTGGCCCAGGCGCTTGGGGTCGGTGTGCATAGCCGGCGGGACGGCGGAGTCGATATCCAATTCCAGCGCCAGGCCCTTTTCCAGCGCCATCGGCCGCAGGGGTTCCAGCAGGCGTTGCAGGGTCGAGGCGATGGTCACCTGCTCGACTTCCATCGTGGCTTGCCCGGCCTCGATCTTGGCCAGGTCCAGGATGTCGTTGATCAGCGTCAGCAGGTCGCTGCCGGCGGCGTAGATGGTTTGCGCGTACTTGACCTGTTCGGTACTGAGGTTGCCGGGCTTGTTGTCCGACAGCAGTTTGGCCAGGATCAGCGTGGAATTAAGCGGCGTGCGCAGCTCGTGGCTCATGTTGGCCAGGAACTCGCTCTTGAACTGGCTGGCCTGCGTCAGTTGGCGGGCCTTCTCGGTCAGCGCGCCCTGCACCCGCAGCAGTTGTTCGGCTTGCGCTTCCAGGTTGGTATTGGTCTGCTCAAGCTCGGTCTGCTGCAATTCCATGCGCGCCTGCGATTCCTGCAGGATGCGGCTTTGCTGCTCAAGCTCTTCGTTGCTGACGCGCAGTTCTTCCTGCTGGGTTTGCAACTCTTCGGCCTGACGCTGGGTTTCTTCCAGCAGCGCTTCCAGGCGGGTACGGTCCTGGCCGGAGCGGATGGCCGAGGCCAGCATTTCCGAGGCGCCTTCCAGCAGGCCGCGTTCCACTTCACCCACCGGATGGTTGAAGCCCAGTTCGATTACGGCGTAGACGCGGCCGTTCATCATGGCCGGCGCCAGCACCAGTTCGGCCGGGTTGGAACGGCCCACGGCGGACGCCAATTCCAGATGGCTCGCCGGCACGTCGCGCACATGCAGCAGGCGGCGCGACGTGACGGCCTGGCCGGTCAGCCCTTCAGCCGGCAAGATTTTGCGTGCCAGTCGCTCGGGGGGCAAGGCGAACCCGCCGAACAGTTCAAGTTCGCCGGTGGCGCGATCCACCACGTAGCCCGCGCCCACCTCGGCGCCCAGGTACTCGGCCAGATAATCCAGCGAACGCTTGCCGATTTCATCCAGGCGCAAGTCGCCCTGCAAACGCATGCTGAGACCCGACAAACCGGTGGTAACCCATGACTGCCTCGCCTTGGCCTGGTATTCACGCACGGTCATGCCGGCCGACAGCGCAATCAGCGCCAGCAACAGGATCGAGCCGCCCCACGAGTAATAGGCCGACGTGATGGCCGCCGACGCCCAGGCGTCGCGCCCAGCGGCCAGCTCTTCCATCTGCCGCGCATAAAGGTCGCTGACCAGCTCGCGCAGCCGGTCCATCGCGTCCTTGCCCGCGTCGGTGCGCACCATGGCCATGGCGCCTTCCGCGTTGCCGGCCTTTTGCATGTCGATGGTTTCGCGCAGCTCTTCGAGCTTCTGGCGGGTGATGCCTTCGATGTCGTTGACGATGCGGCGCTGCGAAGGGTCGTCGGACGTGGCGGCCTTGATGATGGCCAGCCGCTGTTCAATCAGCGGCAGCGCGCGCAAATACGGTTGCAGGTAAGGCAGTTCGCCCGTGAGCAGGTACCCGCGCTGGCCGATCTCGGCATCCTTGACGGCCGAATTGAACAGGCTGAGCTGGCGCAACGTTTCCGTGCTGCGGTCCATTGCCTTGACGGCTTCGGTGCGGCTGTCGGTAGACCGCACATTGACGAAGGCGATCACCAAAGTGGCTAGCGCGGCCGTCAGGAATCCGACCAACAAAGTCCGAGGAAAGGCAGAACGGTTGGCAGGCTGCGACGACGATTTCGGCATGGTAGCGGTGGCGGTTCAAGGTAGGGGCGAGTGCCGCTGCCCGACGACGCGGCGGCCCCAGAACATGAACGAGGCGCGGTCGTGGCTAACGGCCTTAAGCGCTGGACTATACCTGTTTTGAACGCGTCTCAACATGTGGAACGGTGCTGAAACCGTCCACCCTGCCCGCGCGGCGAAACGCGGGCCGCGACTACGCCCCGCGCCACCGCTTTGCCGCTGGATTGCCTTACTGAACCCGCAGCTTGCCGTCCGCGATGATCTTGGCCCATTTGGCCTGCTCACCGGTCTGGAACGCCGTGAATTGCGCGGGCGTATTCGGCGTGTAGGCCAGGCCCAGCGCCTTCATCTTGGCGTTGACTTCGGGCTTGGCGATGATGGCCGCAATGGTCTGGTTCAATCGGTCGACAACGGCGGGCGGCGTGTTGGCAGGCGCGTAGATGGCCTGCCAGCTACTGACGTCAAAGCCCGCGACACCGGCCTCCTGCATGGTCGGCACGTCGGGCATGACGTCGGTGCGCTTGGCGGACGTGACTGCCAGCGCGCGCACCTTGCCACTTTGAACGTAAGGCAAGGCAACCAGCGCGGTTTCGAACGAACTGGGAATCTGGCCGCCGATCAAATCCTGGATGGCCGGCGCGCTGCCCCGATACGGCACATGCGTCAGATGCGCCCCGGTCAATTGCTTGAACACCTCGCCGGAAAGATGCTGCGACGTGCCTTGCCCGGCCGAGCCGAAAGCGATGGTGTCGGGGTTGGCCTTGCCGGCCGCCACCACGTCCTGCACGGTTTTGTACGGCTGGTTTGCGCCGACGAGCAGCACGTTCGAAATGCTGCCCAGCAAGATCACCGGCGCAAAATCGCGGGCGGCGTTGTAGTTGATGCCGGGCAACAACGACGGGTTGATGGCGTGCGTGGCGATGGTGCCCAGCAGCAGCGTGTAGCCGTCCGGCTTGGCGCGCGCGACGGCGTCGGCGCCCAGCACACCGCCCGCGCCGCCCTTGTTTTCCACCAGCACGGTCTGGCTCAGGCTGGCGCCGAGTTCCTGTGCGATGAGGCGCCCAAGAATGTCCGAGGTGCCACCCGCTGCAAATGGCACCACCAGGGTGATGGGCTTGGCGCGCGGCCAGTCGTCGGCGGCATGGGCCGAGGCGGCGGCCAGGGTGGTCAGGGCCAAAGCGGCGAACGTGCGGCGCAGCAGGGGGAATGCCTTCAAGCTTGTCTCCTAGGGGTCTTTTAGTCTTGTACGTTGTCGTACGACTTATGGAAAAAGGAGAATACTTCGTTGGCGGACCGCGTTTCAATCTAGGGTAATTCCGAATTCGGGGTGCCTCTATAGTCGGTGTCTCATAGGGGCGACATGGGATTTTCGCTGCCATTGCATCGAACGGGTTGTATGTTGTACGATGACATACATCTACTCCAGGCCAAGGATTTTTCCAGGCCGTCCCATGGTTCTACCCCCTCCTTTTTTATTGGATGACAGGCATGACGACTCCCCAGGAACTCAAAGAAATCGTATCGGAAGGTTTGCTGTCCTTCCCCGTGACGGACTTTGACCAGAACGGCGATTTCAACGCCAAGACCTACGCCGCACGCCTGGAATGGCTGGCCCCGTATGGCGCCACCGCGCTGTTCGCCGCGGGCGGCACTGGCGAGTTCTTCTCCCTGGCGCCCCAGGAATATTCCGACGTCATCCGCACCGCCGTGCAGACCTGCGCCGGCAAGGTGCCGATCCTGGCCGGCGCCGGCGGCCCCACCCGCACCGCCATCGCCTACGCACAAGAAGCCGAACGCCAGGGCGCCAAGGGCATCCTGCTGCTGCCCCACTACCTGACCGAAGCCTCGCAAGACGGCATCGCCGCGCACGTGGAAGAAGTCTGCAAGTCCATCAAGATCGGCGTCATCGTCTACAACCGCGCCCAGTCCCGCCTGTCGGCCGACAGCCTGGAACGCCTGGCCGAACGCTGCCCGAACCTGGTCGGCTTCAAAGACGGCATTGGCGACATCGAAGCCATGGTGCGCATCCGCCGCAAGATGGGCGACCGCTTTTCGTACCTGGGCGGCCTGCCCACGGCTGAAGTCTATGCCGCCGCCTACCGCGCGCTGGGCGTGCCGGTGTATTCGTCGGCCGTCTTCAACTTCGTGCCCAAGACCGCCATGGATTTCTACCGCGCCATTGCCGCCGGCGATTCCGACACCACCAACCGCTTGCTGGATGATTTCTTCCTGCCGTACCTGGAAATCCGCAACCGCAAGGCCGGCTACGCCGTCAGCATCGTCAAGGCCGGCGCCAAGCTGGTCGGTCACGACGCCGGCCCGGTGCGCGCGCCGCTGACTGACCTGACCGGCGAAGAGCTGGAAATGCTTAACGCCCTGATCAAGAAGCTTGGCCCGCAGTAAACACGCGGCCACGTACCCGCCGCTCGGCTGAGAAAGAACGCCCTCTGGTTTGAGGGCGTTTTTTTTGCTTACGCATCCCGCGCAACGAGGCATTGCCGAATACTCAACCTGTATGTTGTCATACAGGTTGATGTTCTGAACGACCTTACCGTTGCAGTGTCGCCGTGAAAGCCCCTGGTCCGCGCCTTGTCCGGGCCTTCAACGCCACCTCGATCGCCCCTTCGTACAAGCGGCCGCGATGCCCGGAAAGCGTACACTTGCGGCTCCGGACGCGGGCCTAACGCCCGCTGCAACTGCCCCACCCTATAAGAGAGACGATGGAAACTCCCGCCCGGCCCCGCCAGCGTTCGCGCCTGACAGACGTGGTCATCCAGGAACTGAACAAGCGCCTGGACGCCCGCACCTATCGCGCCGGCGACAAGCTGCCGTCGGAACATGCGCTGTGCGATGAATTCAACGTCAGCCGCACGGTCATCCGCGAAGCGGTTGCGTCGATGCGCCTGAGCGGCCGGTTGGTCAGCAAGCCCGGCATCGGCGTATTCGTCACCGAAGACCGCGAAAAGCCCATCGACTTTGTCATCGAACCCGCTACCGACCCGCGCTGGGCGCTGCACATCATGGAGTTGCGCGCCGGGCTTGAGGTCGAGGCCTGTGGCCTGGCGGCCGAGCGCCGCAGCGCCTCTGACCTGAGCGGCATCGTGGAAGCGTTCGACGCGTTCAACCGGGCCACGCGCGACATGGAAGCCGCCGTCAAGGCCGACTACGAGTTCCACCTGTCCATTGCCAAGGCGTCCAACAACCCGCACTTTCCCGCGCTGCTGCGCGCGGCGGTGCGCGACGTCATGCTGGACTTGAACATCAAGCACGGCGGCAAGACCCCCGAAGAGCTCGAAACCTACGAAACCCGCAACGTGCGCGAACACGAAGCCATCCTGACCGCCATCATGCGCCGCGACCCGGGCGCCGCGCGCGCCGCCATGGCCCGCCACCTGGGCGACAGCATCGCCCGATACCGCAAGCTGCTGTCGCAGGCACCCGCGCAATAAGCAGGACCGCCAGGGGGAAACCGTGCCGGCGTTGTCACTGCCCGGCACGGAAATTACGGGAATCCCCTTACTTGCTAGCTTGTATGACAGCTGCCATCATACGTCTCATGACTTGACGGATTGAGCGCATGCCGGTTTTGCCGGCCCAAGCCCGACCAAGCGCCGTCCAAGCATGACTTTCGTTATGACCCTCGTTGTACAAGTACCGCCGATGAGTCCGATCCTATCTCTACGCACGACGTTCCAGCGCTACACGACGCGTATCCATCGGCATACCCCCTGACCTGAGCGCCTGAGCCGGTCAACCGCGCCCGTTCCGGGCCCGCTTCCCTTTCCTTCGCGCCTTCGCGTGCCCTACCCGCCCGGCCCCGGCCGGCGATCGGCTGCGCCTGCGCGACGGACCCCGCTTTCCCTTTCGCTTATTCCAAGCGTTTTCGACCCCCCTCCCCAGGAGCATTCTCCATGCGTAAGTTTCTGACCACCGCCGTTGCGGCGACTTTGCTGTGCGCCGCCTCTGGCGCGCAAGCCGGCGTGACGTTCGATGCCGTCAAGAAAAAGGGTTTCTTGCAATGCGGCTTTGCCGGCATCCCCGGCTTCTCGGTGTTGGACAGCAAGGGCGAATGGACGGGGCTGGACGTGGACATGTGCCGCGCCGTCGCGGCCGCCATGTTCGGCGACGCATCCAAGGTCAAGGGCAATGTGCTGACCGCGCAAGCCAAGTTCACCGCCTTGCAGTCCGGCGAAATCGACATGCTGTCGCGCAACACCACGCAGACGCTGACTCGCGACACCACGCTGGGCCTGATCGGCGTGGGCGTGAACTTCTATGACGCGCAGGGCCTGATCGTCAAGAAGTCCATGAACGTGAAAACCGTGAAGGAACTGGACGGCGCGACGATCTGCGTGCAGCCCGGCACCACCACCGAACTGAACCTGGCCGACTACTTCCGTAGCCGCGGCCTGACGTTCAAGCCCGTGCTGGTCGAAAACTACGACGAGAACTTCCGCCTGCTGGAATCGGGCCGTTGCGATGCCTATACCAACGACAAGTCCAACACCGCCGCCAACATGCGCACGCGCCTGGCCAAGCCGGAAGACTGGGAAATCCTGCCCGAAAATCTGTCCAAGGAACCCTTGGGCCCGATGGTTCGTCAGGGCGACGAGCAGTGGTTCAACGTGGTGCGCTGGTCGCTGAACGCGATGCTGGAAGCCGAGGAATACGGCATCACGTCCAAGAACGTGGACGACATGCTCAAGAGCACCAACCCGAACGTGCAGCGCATCCTGGGCGTGACGCCGGGCATGGGCAAGAACCTGGGGCTGGACGACAAGTGGGCCTACAACATCATCAAACAGGTGGGCAACTACGGCGAAAGCTATGACCGCGCCATGGGCAAGGACAGCCCGCTGAAGCTGGAACGCGGCCTGAACAAGCAGTGGACCCAAGGCGGCCTGATGTACGGCTGGCCGGTGCGTTAAGCGCCACCTGCTCTGCCTTAGCGACGGCGCAACCGCACTCTGGCAATACCCGCCGTCGCGGCATCCCGCCCTTGCGCGGCTTCGCCCTGGTGCTAAGCCGCTTTTCTCTTTACCCGCAAGCCCGGCCATCGCACGGCCTGGTTTGCCCTTTTTACGTTGTAATCATGAACAGCATCGTCAATGCCCGCCTGAAACAGATCAAACCCTCGCCCAGCATGGCCGCCAAGATCGTCGTCGACGAACTGCGCCGCCAGGGCCGCGAGATCGCCGACTTCACGTTGGGCGAGCCCGACATGCCCACGCCCGCCCACATCGCGCGCGCCGGCCAGGACGCCATCGCCAGCGGCGACATCCGCTACACCAGCCCGAACGGCACCGTGGGCCTGCGCCGCGCCATCGCCAACAGCCTGCAACTAGGCCTGGGCGTGTCCTACGGCATGGACCAGATCACCGTGGGCGCGGGCGCCAAGCAGATCATCGGCGCCGCGTTGACGGCCAGCCTGGAACCGGGCGACGAAGTGATCGTGTGCGCGCCGTACTGGGTGTCTTACCCCGACATGGTGCTGCTGAACGAAGGCAAGCCCGTGGTTGTGACCGGCCCGGAATCGCAAGGGTTCAAGCTGGACGCCGCCACGCTGGAAGCCGCCATCACGCCGCGCACGCGCTGGTTGATCCTGAATTCGCCCAGCAACCCCAGCGGCGCCGTCTACAGCGCCGCCGAGCTGCGCGCGCTGACCGACGTGCTGGTGCGCCATCCGCACGTCTGGATTCTTAGCGACGAAATCTACGCACCCTTCTGCTATAGCGGCCAGGCGCACGCCTCGCCCGTGCAGGTCGAGCCGCAACTGATCGGCCGCACGCTGATCGTCAACGGCATGTCCAAGTCCTACGCCATGACGGGCTGGCGCGTGGGCTACGGCGCGGGCCCGGCCGAGCTGATCAAGGCCATGAGCACGGTCATGTCGCAAAGCACCTCGTGCCCCAGCGCGATCTCGCAAGTGGCCGCGCAGGCCGCCCTGGAAGGCGACCAGTCCAGCGTGACGCAGATGGTCGACATCTTCAAGGCGCGCCGCGACTTGATCGTGCGCCGCCTGAACGCCATTCCCGGCATCTCGTGCGCGATGCCCGACGGCGCCTTCTACGTGTACGCCAACGTGCAAGGCCTGATCGGCCGCACCGGCCCGGCGGGCGAACTGAAGACGGACCTGGACGTCAGCCTGTTCTTCCTGCGCGAAGCCGGCGTTGCCGTGATCGACGGCGGCTCGTACGGCTTGTCGCCCTACGTGCGGTTCTCGTTCGCGACGTCCACCGAAGTCATCGAACAAGGCATGGACCGCCTGGAAGCGGCCGTCAAAGTCTTGATGGCGGACTAAGTCGTGGCCAAGCACACCGCGCTATCCCCGGCGCCGCGGCCCGCGCACCGGGTTTCCTGGAACGACCCGGCCACGCGCGCGCTGGTCTACCAGGTGCTGGCCCTGACGCTGGTCGGGGCCGGCGTTTGGTTCCTGGTGCACAACACGCTGCACAACCTGTCGATGCGCAACATCGCCACGGGGTTCGGCTTCCTGGACCGCGAGGCAGGCTTTGCGATTGGCGAATCCGTCATCGCCTACGGCCCGGCCGACACCTATGGCCGCGCGATCTTCGTGGGCGTGTTGAACACGCTGCGCGTGGGCCTGCTGGCGCTGGTCGCCGCGACGATACTGGGCGTTTTCATCGGCGTCGGCCGCCTGTCGAAGAACTGGCTCGTCAAGAAAATCACCTCGGTGTACGTCGAGGTGATGCGCAACGTGCCGCTCCTGCTGCAACTGTTCTTCTGGTATGCGCTGATCACCGAAAACATGCCCGGCCCGCGCCAGGCGCACAACCCATTGCCCGGCGTGTTCATTTCCAACCGGGGCCTGAAAGTGCCCGGGCTGGAAGGCGCGTCGCTGGACTGGGTGCTGGGCGGCCTGGCGCTGGCCATCGTGGCGATTCTGTTCCTGGGCCACTGGGGCACCAAGCGCCAGGAAGCCACCGGGCGCGCGTTTCCGCTGGGCCGCGCCGCCATCGGCTTGCTGATCGGCTTGCCCATCGTGGGCTGGCTGGCGGGCGGTGCATCGCTGACGTTGGACATGCCGGCGTTAAAGGGCTTCAACTTCGTCGGCGGGCTGACCCTGTCGCCGGAATTCGTCGCCCTGTTCCTGGGTCTTACCGTCTACACCTCGGCGTTCATCGCCGAAGTGGTGCGCTCGGGCATCCAGGCAGTCAACAACGGCCAGTGGGAAGCGGCCGGTTCGCTGGGCCTGCCACGCGCGAAAGTGCTGCGGCTGGTGGTGCTGCCGCAGGCCTTGCGCGTGATCATCCCGCCGATGACCAGCCAATACCTGAACCTGCTCAAGAACAGTTCGCTGGCGGTCGCCATCGGCTATCCGGACATCGTGTCGGTCGTGAACACCACGCTGAACCAGACCGGCCAGGCCATCGAAGGCATCCTCATCATCATGGGCGCCTACCTGACGGTCAGCCTGTCGATCTCGATATTCATGAATTGGTACAACAAGCGCATCGCGCTGGTGGAGCGTTGATATGAGCAGCACTACGCATTCCTTCACCGACGCCCTGCCCCCGCCCAGCACCCAGGTTGGCGCGTGGGCCTGGGTACGGTCGCGCCTGTTTTCGTCGCCGCTGAATATCCTGATCACGGTACTGCTGGCCTGGTTTTTGTTGATGTCGCTGCCGGCGCTGGTGGAATGGGCTTTCTTGAAGGCCAATTTCACCGCCACCAATGCCATGGAATGCCGCGCGTCCGTCGGCGGCGCCTGCTGGGCGTTCATCGTTGAAAAGCATCGGCTGATTCTGTTTGGCACCTATCCGTTCGACGAGCAATGGCGGCCGCTGATCGCGACGCTGATCCTGGTTGGCGTGATCGCGTGCAGCGGCATGCGCCGCTTCTGGAACGGCAAGCTGGCGCTGATCTGGACGGCCGGCCTGACGGCCGTGGCGCTGTTGATGTGGGGCGGCGTGTTCGGCCTGACCTATGTCGAGAACTCGCGTTGGGGCGGCCTGCCGCTGACGCTGATCCTGGCCACGTTCGGCATTGCGTTTGCCTTTCCTATCGGCGTGATGCTGGCCCTGGGCCGGCGTTCGAAAATGCCCGCCATCAAGGCGCTGTGCGTCGTGTACATCGAACTGATACGCGGGGTGCCGCTGATCAGCCTGCTGTTCATGTCGTCGGTGATGCTGCCCTTGTTCCTGCCGGAAGGCTTCACCATCGACAAGCTGCTGCGCGCGCAGATCGCCATCATCATGTTCGCCGCCGCCTACATCGCGGAAACGGTGCGCGGCGGCTTGCAGGCCATTCCGAAGGGGCAGTATGAAGGCGCCGATTCGCTGGGCCTGAATTACTGGCAGCAGATGCGCAAGATCATCCTGCCGCAAGCGCTGAAGATCGTGATTCCGCCGCTCGTCGGTATTTTCATCAGCCTGTTCAAGGACACGTCGCTGGTGGTCATCATTGGCATTTTCGATTTGACGCTGGCGGCCAAGGCGGCCCTGTCCGACGCGGCGTGGCGAGGTTTCGGGGTAGAGGCTTATCTCTTTATCTCGCTGATCTACTTCGCCTTTTGCTATTCCATGTCCAAATACAGTCAAGCGCTGGAAAAGCGCCTGGCCACCGGGCACGCGCGCTGATTGCGCCGCGTAGCCCCCGGTAAACCTTACGGAGACCAAGCATGTCGGATTCCATTATTCGATTGCAGGGCGTGAACAAGTGGTACGGCCAATTCCACGTGCTGCGCAACATCAATCTGGACGTCGCGCCCGGTGAACGCATCGTGGTGTGCGGCCCGTCGGGCTCGGGCAAGTCCACCATGATCCGCTGCATCAACCGGCTGGAAGAACACCAGCAAGGGCAGATCATTGTTGACGGCACCGAGCTGACCAACGACCTCAAGCACATCGAGACCATCCGCCGCGAAGTGGGCATGGTGTTCCAGCACTTCAACCTGTTCCCGCACCTGACGGTGCTGGAGAACCTGACGCTGGGACCCATGTGGGTGCTGAAACAGCCGCGCGCACAGGCCGAGGCCACGGCGATGAAGTACCTGGAACGCGTGCGCATTCCCGATCAGGCCAAGAAGTTTCCGGGCCAGTTGTCGGGCGGCCAGCAGCAGCGCGTGGCGATTGCGCGATCCTTGTGCATGAACCCGAAGGTCATGCTGTTCGACGAGCCCACCTCGGCGCTGGACCCCGAAATGGTCAAGGAAGTGCTGGACGTGATGGTGACGCTGGCCCAGGAAAGCGGCATGACGATGATCTGCGTGACGCACGAAATGGGCTTTGCGCGCAAGGTCGCCAACCGCGTGATCTTCATGGACCGCGGGGAAATCATCGAGCAGAACAACCCGGATGCGTTCTTCGATAACCCGCGGAACGAGCGGACACAGCTGTTCCTGAGCCAGATATTGCACTGAGGCGCCTCTTCATCAGCGTGACTGGCGTCGGTGCGCGTCTGACATGAAATGCCGTCCTTGATGAAGGGCGGCATTTTTTTTAGGGCGGGTACGTGGCCTCGCCGCGAACGGTGCAAGTAGGTTGCAAGGGCGAATCGAGCGAATCGGGCGATGGGGAGGCTGGAAAAATCCCGAAGGGGCCGCGTAGCACTGATTGGCCACGATTTCGTAACCCTCCTATAGATACACGCCTGCAAGCAAGGGAACATGGTGGGTTTTACGCCTTCCTGTAGCGGGTGTTCCCGCTTCGACCATGACGACCGAACCCAGTCTGGAATCCCTGGTGCCGGAAATTCTCCGCATCGCTGATCAGACGCGCTGCGACGCGGGCCCCAGCGCCGTGGTCGCGTGCAAGAGCGAAGTGGCCATCCTGCCCCTGCGCTATGCCGTTGTGACCGACGCCGGCCCGGGCCTGGATACCTTGGCGCCTGCGCTACCGTCCCACCTTGCCGCCAATTTTGCGCCGCTACAGGGCAAGCACGCGCGCTATGCCGTACGCACGATGCGCAGAGGCTATCTGTACCTGTTCACGAAGCGCTACATGAAGGACTGGTTCTGCGAAAGTGCCTATCGCACCTATGACACCGGTCTGTTCAAGCGTGTCTTTCCCTATGCGCCCCAGCACCACGCTCTTGAGCCGATCCATGAACCCACAGCCCGTGTGCACGATCTGCACGGCCCGGCCGAAAGCGGCCCCGGTGCCTGGACCGTGTGCCTGAAAGCCCCCGAAGACATTGAAGAACTTCGCGCCCTGTTCACGCCCGATCCCTTGACCAAGCGCATGCTGGACTTGATATCCAGCTTCAGCCCGCTACGCAATCAACTACAGAACTTCGATATCCGAAAGCTGCTGATGTCGTGCTCGCGTACGCCGGACGTGCTGGACCCCAGCACCATCGACGACACGCTGGCGGACGCCATCGCGCAAGATCAGCCTGACACCGCGTCGGTCCTGGCAGGCCAGCTTTATTCCGATCCCGAGAACCGCTACGCGCGCCAAATCGTCGCCCTGGATCTGAAGGAAAGCGCACGCCGTGCTCGCGGCTTTGGCATCGTGCTGCACGACGCCATCGGGATCACGCAGCAGCTCAATAGCTGGCGCAACGACGCCTATGAAGCCGTGCAGCGGTACTTGGACAAGAAGGACGGCAAAGGCGTCGAGAACCAGCGCAAGGTCTTGGTGGCCCAGGCGTTTACCGACGTCAAGCAGCAGTTCGAAGCCCGCTCGGCGGCGCTGGAAGCTCAACATTTCATCGATATCGAGCGCGCCAGGGTTTACGACCCCGGCATGGCGGTGGGCCGCAACTGGGTCTTGAACGACGACGAGCGTGAACGCTGGGACAACGAAGCAGACCAATACATCACCCAGTTCGAAGACGCGATGCGCGCCAAGATGCAGGCGAAGCTGGACAGCGGTGAGTACCGGCGCAGGTTCGACAGCAAGTATCTGTCTCCGGAAAAACCGAGGCAGGCGGTGCGCGTGGCAGACATGGACGTGGAGTTAACGACGTTCGACGCCGTGTCGGCGGCCGCCGAAAACGTCGGCGCCAAGCGCGCCAAGGATCACGAACGCTGGCTCACCAGCGAACAACTGCTGAGCGCGCTGGACGTCTACGACGACCGGGATCTGACAAGCGGCTGGCGCTTTGCCGGCCAGACAGGCTTGTGCGTGCTGGGCGCGGACGGGTGCGCGAGCACGGCGGATCTGATCGAACAATGGTGGACGGGAAACCCGACCGACCGCGCCAACCTGGCGATGCGCGGCTTTGCGCTGAACCAAACAGAGATTCAGGCGGAATTGCAACGCACGCTGAACGCAGCGCGCCTTCACGCGCAAACCCAGGCGCGTGATCCTATTCTGTCTAACGACAGAATGATCCAGCAGGTTCAGGCCGGGTTCGTCGCCGTTCAACATCTGGCTGATCTATTCAACAAGGCGAACGGATTGTTCGAAGCCTTGTCAGCCGCAGGCGAAACGAACCTGGCGGGTGGCGCCCTGGCCTGGTATTCCAGCCTGGGCCGCCAATCCCTGCGCTACGGCTCGACCGGCAAGGAATGGGCCTTCCATGGCATCACCCGAAGCTGGCTGGCGGCCAGCGTCAGCAAGCGGGCCACAAACTTGCGTATCGACGAACTGACCAAACTAGGGCGTAGCGCGGATCCCAAGCAGTTGCGCGCACAGATTGGCCGGAACACCAGATTCGCATTTGCCACCGAACTTGTGGACGCCCATCGCAGTGACTTTTACAAGCTGCGCGCCAGCAGCTGGTTGCTGTTCTTTGAAGCGGCGTTGATTGCAATGCGGGTGCGGGATATGCCGGACGATGAACGCGGCGCGGGGGAGTTGATCGCCCATGGGTTGCTTGCGGGTGCTGCGGGTACGGAAATACTGGCGGCCGGGACGGAGTTGGTATTGCAGCATTACAGCGCCGCCAGCGTCACCGGAACGGGAGCGACGGTCTTTCTGGGGCAGCTGAAGCTGGTCGGTGGCGCGTTGGCGGCGGTGGGTGGGGTGGTGTTGATGGGGTATGACTGGAAGGACGCACGCGCCGCTAGGCAGGAGCGCAAGCAAACGCTGTCACGCGCTTACTCGACTAGGTTTGCAGCGGGACTTGCCATCCTAGCCAGCCAGTCCAGTATCGCTTTCGCGGCCGCCGGGCCCATGTTCAGAATCTTGGCTGAGCGGGCGGCTAGAGCCACCGGGGTACAAGGAGCACTCGGTCTTGCGGCTGCTATTTCCAGCTATCTCGGACGACCAGCGGTCCTGCTGTTCATGCGAAACGTCTTGCTACGCAGTGCGTTGGTCGGACTGGTCGCCACTTTGGCAATATGCATCTTCGATGACGACGCTCTTGAAAAATGGTGCAAACGTTGCCTTCACCGGGGCTACGACTATCACGGCAACCCACCTTTCCGCGAAATCAGCGAAGAACTCTCTGCACTGTATAGCGCCTTGCTGGAGCTGCTGTAGTGTATTTGACCGAATGGATCATCTGGCTGAGTAACGTCAAATCAGACACCTGGATCAATGCCCATAGCGACGAACCTTATGAGGCGACTCCTATCTACGAAGATCCCGCACGATCAGAGCAAAATCGCGCGCATGCTCAACGCTTCTCCAAAGCGAAGATTCGAAGCCCCGTCTACGCTTGCGACAACACTATTCTCGAAATGCGCTGCGGCGGCATGGAAGAAAAGCGAGGCTTCGTTACGTTCATTTCCGCTTTGTTCTTTCTCCCGATGGCTGGCGCTGTCCGGGGAGTTCATATTGACCTTACTCACTTTGGTTGGAGCAGCCTTGACGCGTGGGACGCCGCATATACGACTTTTGATTTTTTGCTCGGATTGAGCTTCCTATACGTCTATTTCAAATACCTCTTCCGCTTCACCCGCCTGGAATCCCTTACGTCCCGCCACCTGCTCATCCGATTCAACCGCATCACCCGCCAGGTCTACCTGCACCGCCCACCCAGTTGCGGCGGTATCGCCGTACTGCCCTGGGATGACATTCATCACGATGCAGTCCCCGGCGTGAACCTTGTCGTTGGCTGGTATCCGCCCTATTCCCCGCTGCCTTTTCCCAACATGGTTTTCGTCGGCAAGAAAAGCGTCAGCGAATTCGATATGAAAGCCGAATGGGAGTACATCCGCCGCTACATGGATGAAGGCGGTCTGGATGCGGTATCCCTGCCGCGCCTGAGTTCGCACCTGCCTTTGCCTTGGCCCGCCTTCGCGGCGCAGTTTGAGGCGCTGGGCCCGTACCTGCGTCACAGCGGCCCGTTGACCTGGCTTGGAATGCTATTGATATCTCCGGCCCTGCTGGCTATCGGCCTGGGGCATTGGGTGTCGCTCATGTTGTGCTGGCGTCCGCGTTGGCCAAAGATCATTCGGGAAGCCGGCTTGCCCGGCAAGCCGACCCCGCCGTTGACCACCATCGACGACTACCCGCCGGACGTTCGCGCGGCGTTGCTGGAAAACACGCATCGATGGGTTGTGCGGCCCGGTTCGCCGCCACCACGGCCCAAGTTTTCATTGACCCGCCGCAAACGGCCCCGGGTTACTCCCCGCGACCCCGTTTGACTGCGCCCTTTATCGCTTTCCACCTGGAATATTCATGACTCCCATCGCCCTAGTCGGACACGCGCATTCCTGCCCCCTCCATGGCCCCGGCACCATCGTCAGCGGGGCGTCCAGCGCCGCTGTCAATGGCCGGCCCATCGCGCGGGTGGGCGACCGCATCAGTTGCGGGGCGGTGATCGTCACCGGGTCGGCAGTGGCCAAAGTGGAAGGACAGCCGGTGGCTCGCCAAGGCGATACCACCAGCCACGGCGGCACGCTGATCGAAGGCGACGGCAGCTGGCTATCGGCGTAAGCGGCCGGGACGATGCCGGGCTGAAGGTGGCAAACCCGGGTCACGGAGCGCGGGCGCCGGATCGAAGGCGGTATATAGTCACCCCGGTAACGCGTCACCATGCACGCCACCCAGGGAACCTGCCGAATGACGAGAAGCCGCATCATGGCGTTTTTTCTCAGCCTGCTTGCCGCGCCGGCCGGCGCCGGCGTGATCTACGACAACCATGGCCTTGTCGTCGACATCACCACCGGCGGCCAGCGGGACTGGAATACCGGCCAGCGCCAGAACACGCGCAGCACCACCATTTCGTTCCAGGGCAACAAGCTGTGCGGCAAAGACGTCGGCAAGCTGCTGTACCCCGACGGCCGCAACATGGCCGCCAATGCGTTCTTCTGCGCGGCCAACGCGCGGGCGTTGGAAACGGACGCGGTGCTGGCCTACTTCACCAGCTCCAGCGCCGATGCGGCACTGGCGCACTTGCAGGTGGTCAACGGCGCGCTGCGAGTGAACCGGCTGGCCTTGTCCCGCCAGCCTGATCGCGACAAACCCAGTGGCACGCGCTTTGAAGAAGCGCGCCTGCCGGGCTGGACGCGCGTGGAAACCGCGTGGGCCGAAACGGTGATGATCCGGCACGCGTCGCTCGCGCCTGCGCAACTCTCGGTCAAACCTGGCGGGTCCGCGCCCGGTGCAACGGGCGCAGGAGCCACGCGCCCCGGGGTCATCAACCTGGGCGCGGGCAAGCTGCTGGATGTGGATGGCGACGTGGTCTATCTGGCCATTCCGCCCGGCCGCGATGTGGTGGTGGTCGAGCCGGCAACGCGCATCAAGGACGCACAGGGCGACATGCGGATCGTGCCGGAGGTCGTTAAGTTTGTAGACACGCCGTTGGCGTTTCGCGCGGTGCGTTTGCCCACCGGCCAGGAGCTGGCGCGCCTGGATGTGAAGGACACGTGCGCCGCCCTGCCGGCCATGGAATTCAACCAACCGGACCCGCTGTACCCGTCCTCGGCCAGGCGCGACGTGCTGTTCGACGACGTGCCCGCCTGGCGCGCGGCCACGCTGCAATTGACGCAGACGGCGGGCCGCGCCACGTTGCAGCTGAAACCCGGCGTGACCTTGCCGACCAAGCCGAACTGCAAACGGGGCTGACGCCGCCGCGTGGCCAAGGCCCGGACCCTGTTGCCGTGAAGGGTGGCCCGCAGCGCTTCGCACCTGCCGCGTGCCCTACCCGCCTCAGATCAGAAACTGCCGATACGCCTCGTTATCCGTTTCCTCGAAATGCGCGTAGCCCAGTTGCCGCAGAAAGGCGTCCAGCGCCGCGCTGTCGGCCAGCGGGGCCTGGATGCCGACCAGCGCCGAGCTGAAATCCGCGCCCTGGTTGCGGTAGTGGAACAGGCTGATATTCCAGTTGGGCGCCATCTCGGACAGGAACTTCATCAGCGCGCCGGGGCGCTCGGGGAACTCGAAGCGGAACAGCCGCTCTCCACCCGCCAGCGGCGAACGGCCGCCCACCATGTAGCGGATGTGCTGCTTGGACACCTCGTTGTACGTCAGGTCACTGACCGAAAACCCCTGCTCTTGCAGCGCCGCCATGATGTCGGCGGCATCGCCACGCCGCGCGATCTGCATGCTGACAAAGATGTGCGCGGTGTGCGCGTCGGCAATCCGGTAGTTGAACTCCGTGACGCTGCGCTGCCCCAACACGCGGCAGAACCGCCGGAAGCTGCCGCGCTCCTCGGGCACGGTCACGGCGAACACCGCTTCGCGCGCCTCGCCGACTTCGGCACGGTCTGCCACAAAGCGCATGCGATCGAAGTTCATGTTCGCGCCTGACGTCACGGCCACCATCGACAGCCCCTGCGCGTTTTCGCGTTCAACGTATTGCTTCAGCCCCGCCAACGCCAGCGCCCCCGCAGGCTCGAGCACGCTGCGCGTATCCAGGAACACGTCCTTGATTGCCGCGCACACCGCGTCGGTATTCACCAGGATGATTTCGTCCAGGTATTCGCGGCACAGGCGGAAGGTTTCCTCGCCCACCAGCTTGACCGCCGTGCCGTCGGAAAACAAGCCGACTTCAGCCAGGTTGACGCGTGCGCCGGCCTTGATGGACTGCGCCATCGCGCAGGAATCCTCGGTCTGCACGCCGATCACCTTGACGCTGGGGTCCACTGCCTTCACATAGGCGGACACGCCGGCCGCCAGGCTGCCGCCGCCGATGGGCACGAACACCGCGTGCAGCGGGCCGGCGTGCTGGCGCAGGATCTCCATGCCGACGGTGCCCTGCCCGGCGATGACATACGGGTCGTCAAACGCGGGCACGAAAGTCATGTCGTGTTGCTGCGCCAGCGTTTGGGCATGGGCGTAGGCGTCGCTATAGGAATCGCCGGCCTGCACCACCGTGACGGTGGGCCCGCCGTGTGCGCGCACCGCGTCCACCTTTACCCGCGGCGCGGTTTGCGGCACCACGATGATGGCGCGCACGCCCAGTCGCGCCGCCGAAATGGCCACGCCCTGCGCATGGTTGCCGGCGGACGCGGTGATCACGCCCCGGTCCAGCGCGGCCTGCGGCGTGTTGCGCATCTTGTTGTAGGCGCCGCGCACCTTGAAGGAAAAAACCGGCTGGTTGTCTTCGCGCTTCAGGTAGACCGTATTGTTCAGCCGCGTAGACAGGCCGCGCGCCAGGTCCAGCTCGGTCTCGCGGGCAATGTCGTACACCCGGGCCGTCAGAATCTGGCGCAGGTATTCCATGGGCGAGGCGTTGCCGTGCTGGAATGCGGTGTCGGGGGTAGCGGTTTGCATGGGGGTTCTCTGCTTTGGGGAAGACTTGCCCGGCAGAGGCGGCCACAAAAAACCCGCCTCGTGGGGCGGGTGGCTGTGACTGTTGCGGTCGCGCGCTAACCCACCATTTTTGGAATGATGGTAATAATCAGCGCAATGCGGACGGCGGGGAAATTCATGACGCAAAGCTTGCGCCGGGCGCGCGAATTTGTCAAATCGGGCGCGGCGGCCTGACGGCGATATGGGGTTTGTGCTGCGGGCCACCGTGCCCCTCTCGTTCGCGTCATTGCCCGCCTGGTGGTTTGCCGGCCCGGCGCCCTTGCGCCATATCCTGGCCGTATTGATGCGATATCGAGCCCATAACGCAGGCTTTATCGGTGATTTCCCTGCGCGTCAAGCGTGTCGCGGTATTACAATACTGGCTTCGTGGCAGTTCGCACCTTCCAGAATGACCGGTTAAACCGGCTCATTAATAAAGGACGGGCAACCGCCAATTTGCGCGGATCCGGAGCCTGCTTCGCATCTGCCCATACGAACCCACTCTCGACAACATCTACCGGCGTACGCCGCTTAGCATGTTCGGGTTTGCGCCGAAAGCGCTATGCGCCGAACAGATTCAAGGATCATGTCTCTTACTCCGAAGATTATCTATACCCTCACCGATGAAGCGCCGGCGCTTGCAACCCGTTCGCTGCTGCCCATCGTCCAGGCATTCGCCAAGCCCGCGGGCGTCACGGTGGAAACGCGCGACATCTCCCTGGCCGGCCGCATCATCGCCCTGTTCCCGGATTACCTGGAAGACAGCCAGAAGCTGTCGGACGCCCTGGCCGAACTGGGCGCGCTGGCCGTCAAGCCCGAAGCCAACATCATCAAGCTGCCCAACATCAGCGCCTCGATGCCCCAGCTGAAGGCGGCCATCAAGGAACTGCAAGACCAGGGCTACAAGCTGCCCGACTACCCGGACGCCCCCGCCAACGACACCGAACGCGACGTGAAAGCGCGCTACGACAAGGTCAAGGGCAGCGCCGTGAACCCGGTTCTGCGCGAAGGCAACTCCGACCGCCGCGCGCCGCTGTCGGTGAAGAACTACGCCCGCAAGCACCCGCACAAGATGGGCGCCTGGTCGGCTGATTCGAAGTCGCATGTGGCTCACATGTCCGACGGCGACTTCTACGGCACCGAAAAGTCGGCGCTGATCGCCGAGGCCGGCGACGTCAAGATCGAACTGACCGCCGCTGACGGCACCAAGACGGTCCTGAAGGAAAAGACCCCGGTCAAGGCCGGCGAGATCATCGACGCCGCCGTGCTGTCGACCGCCAAGCTCATGTCCTTCCTGCAAGCCCAGATCGACGACGCCAAGACCACCGGCGTGCTGTTCTCGGTGCACCTGAAGGCCACGATGATGAAGGTGTCCGACCCCGTCATCTTCGGCCACGTGGTATCCGTGTTCTACAAGGATGTGCTGGCCCGCCACGCCGCCGTGCTCAAGCAAGCCGGTTTCGATCCCAACAACGGCATTGGCGACCTGTACGCCAAGATTCAATCGCTGCCCGCTGACCAGCAAGCCGCGATCACCGCCGACATCGACGCCGCCTACAAGACCCTGCCGCAACTGGCGATGGTCAATTCCGACAAGGGCATCACCAACCTGCACGTGCCCAGCGACGTCATCGTCGATGCGTCCATGCCGGCCATGATCCGCGACTCGGGCAAGATGTGGAACGCCGAGGGCCAGCTGCAAGACACCAAGGCCGTCATTCCCGACCGCAGCTACGCGGGCGTCTACCAGGCCGTCATCGACGACTGCAAGAAGAACGGCGCCTTCAATCCGGTCACGATGGGCAGCGTGCCCAACGTCGGCCTGATGGCGCAAGCCGCCGAAGAATACGGTTCGCACAACAAGACCTTCGTCGTCCCGGCATCGGGCACCGTGCGCGTCACCGACGCCTCGGGCAAGGTGTTGCTGGAACAAGCCGTGGAAGCGGGCGACCTGTGGCGCATGTGCCAGACCAAGGACGCCGCCATCCAGGACTGGGTCAAGCTGGCCGTTACCCGTGCCCGCGCCAGCAAGACGCCGGCCGTTTTCTGGCTGGACGAAAAGCGCGCCCACGACGCCCAGGTCATCGCCAAGGTCAAGCAGTACCTGAACGACCACGACACCAGCGGCCTGGACCTGCGCATCCTGAACCCGGTTGAAGCGACCAAGTTCTCGGTCAAGCGCATCCGCGAAGGCCTGGACACCATCTCGGTTACCGGCAATGTGCTGCGCGACTACCTGACCGACCTGTTCCCCATCATGGAGCTGGGCACCAGCGCCAAGATGCTGTCGATCGTTCCGCTGGTTGCCGGTGGCGGCCTGTTCGAAACGGGCGCGGGCGGCTCGGCCCCCAAGCACGTGCAGCAGTTCCTGGAAGAAGGTTTCCTGCGCTGGGATTCGCTGGGCGAATTCATGGCGCTGGCCGAATCCCTGGACCACCTGGGCCGCGCGTACAAGAACCCGACTGCCCAGATCCTGGCCAAGACGCTGGATCAGGCAACCGCCAAGTTCCTGGACGAGAACAAGTCGCCGGACCGCAAGGTCGGTGGCCTGGACAACCGTGGCAGCCACTTCTACCTGGCCATGTACTGGGCCCAGGCCGTGGCCGCGCAAACCGACGACCGCGCGCTGGCTGCGCAGTTCGCCGGTGCGGCGGGCGCCTTTGCTGAAAACGAAGGCAAGATCGTTGAAGAACTGAAGGCCGCGCAGGGCAAGCCGGTGGATATCGGCGGCTACTACCAGCCCAACGAAGCGCTGGCCAGCCAAGCCATGCGCCCCAGCGCCACGCTGAACCAGGTGCTGGCCTCGATCGGCTAAGCGTCACTGTCCGGCGGCGCTTGCCGCCGGCACAAAAAAGCCGGCAGCCTTGGTAAGGCTGCCGGCTTTTTTATGGGTGCAAGGCAGTGGTTGCGGGCGTATCGGGCGTATCGGGCGTATCGGATCAGCGCGCGCCGCCGCACATCCGTTGGCGGAAAGCGGTGTCGATATCCAGCCGCCAGACCGCGCGCGTAGCGCCGGGCAGGCGCGGCGCCACGCCGCTCAGTGCGGGATAGCGTCCGGCGTCGTCGTCGCGGCCCCAGATCCAGAAACGCGTGCCATCAGCCGACGCGCAAAGCCGCGCGGTCAAATCTTCGTTCTGAATCAATACCCGCTTGCCGACGACCGGGTCGAACACCGCCGCGTCGTACAGTTCCTTGCGCCAGTTGTCGCGCGTGGGAATCTCCGGGTCGTTCCAGTTATCGACAATCCAGGAAGGTTCGGACGCCTTCGTGTAGAAGCCCAGATCAAACGGCAACGCATGCAACGCCACTTGCATGTCTTGCGGCCGCATGTCGCCGCGCAGTTCTTTCATGGTGGGGCCGACGCTACCGCGCGGGTTGTTGGATGCCACGATGATCGCGCCCAAGCAGATGATGGCCGCCACGACGATGGCAATGCCCACGCCCCGGCGCTTGCCGGCTGCCCAGGCCGGCGCGACGCGCTCGGTGATCAGAAATGCCAGCGGCGGAAACACCGGCAGCACATAGCCGATCAGCTTGGATTGCGGGATGGAAAAGAACACCATCACCACCGCGATCCAGATCGCCATCAGCCGGCGCAGCCCATGCGGATCGGCGTCACGCCAGAACGCGCGCGTGAAAATCGCCGCGCCCCAGATCGACCACGGCAAGGCAAGCCCCACCACAATCGGCACATAGAACCAGATCGGCTGCGCGTTGTTGAAGCCGCTTTGCGCGAAGCGTTCAAAGTGCTGGTAGACGAAAAAGTAATGGTAGAAGCCGGGAAACTTCATCTGCATCAGCGCGAACCACGGCACGGCAACCACGGCGAACGCCAGCAAGGCCGGCACCCATAGCAAGGCGCGCATGCCGCGCCAATCACGCCGCAGCAGCAGCCAGGCCAGCACGATTGCGCCGGGCAGCGCCAGCCCGATCAGCCCTTTGGCCAACACGGCCAGCGCGGCCAGCACTCCGGTTGCGATCGACATGCCGCGAAACGCCCGGCCGTCGGCGCGCCGCAGGGCCGTGTCGGCGGCGGCCAGCACGCACAGCGTGATCATGCTGGCAACCAGCATGTCCATGTTGGCAAACTGCGCCGCGCCAAAGAACAGCGGCATCAAGCCCAGGATCACGACGGCCCAGCGCGCCTGCGCCACATTGCGATAGCGCGACACGAACGCATACAGCCCCGCCCCCGCGCTCCACGCGCCCAGCAACGACGGCACGCGCGCGCTGAATTCATGCACGCCGAACAAGGCGTAGCTGATTTGCGCCAGCCAGTAATACAACGGCGGCTTGTGAAAATATGGCATGCCGTCCAGCAGCGGCACCATGGGAGACTGGCTGCGCAGCATCTCCCAGGCGACGCCGGCGTAGCGCCCTTCGTCGGGCAAGGTCAGCCAGCGCGCCCATGCCAAGGCGGCCAGCCAGACGGCCAGGCCCAGCAGCACTTGCCAGCCGGGAATGGACGCTTGCGTCGCCACGCGCGGAACAGACCGGGCGGCGGGGGTCAGCACGGCGCTCATGCCGGGTGATCCTGCGCCGACGGGTGCGCGGCAAGGGGAAAGGCGCGGGGAAAGGCGCTGGGAAAGTCGCCCGCCAGGCGGGGCGAACCAGACTCAAAAGACATGAAAGTCCTGGGTAAGAAACGTTCGGAAAGGCTCAACATGGCACCTATTATGAAAAGGGTAGCGTCGAGTTCTCATGAAATTTCTTAAACCGATCTGAAATAATACGCCGCCCTGCCCGCCTTGGCAGCCCTATTTCGATGCCGACAAGCGGTCCAGTCGCAAGCGTCCCCGATCGTCCGTCAGCCTGCGCATGGCGCCGTAAGCTGCCCCCATGGCCGCCATGCCGCTGGCGCCGCACAGCAGGAACATCAGCAGGATCTGGTATTTGGCGGCGTCGATGGGGTCCATGCCCGCGATGATCTGCCCGGTCATGATGCCGGGCAAGGTGATGATGCCGGCCGCCGACATCTGATTGACGCTGGGCACAATGCCGCGCCGGACCGATTCGCGCAGCAACGTCGAAAACGCCTGATGCGGGGTGGCGCCCAAGGCCAGCCGCGCCTCGATGGCGAGCTTTTCGCGGCGCACGCCGGAAAGAACGCCGTCCAGCGCCAGGCTGGCGGCATTGAGCACGCTGCCCAGCACAATGCCCACCAGCGCGATGGCGTAGCGCGGGTCGAACCAGGGTTCTGGCCGCAACGCCGTGCTCAGGATGAACATAGCCGTGATCAAGGTGGTGGCCGCCACCGCCAGCGTGCCGACCCAACCATTGCCATGCCCGGCCAGCCGCGCCTTGGGGCGGGCGGCCACCTCGCGCGCGGCCAGCGCCATCATCACCGCCACCACCAGCGCCGTCAGCATCGGCGTGGCATGCGCGAACACCACGCGCAGGATATGGCCGACCAGCAACAGCTGCACCACGGTACGGACCGCCGCCCACAAGACCTGACGTTGCAGGTTCAGCCGCAGGGCGAACGAAATTGCCGCGCACAGCAGCACCAGCAACGAGGCAATGACCAGGTCCAGCGCTTGCAGTTTGATCACGTCCATAGCGGCTCCAGTTGGCCGTTGGTCATGCGCCACGTCCGGCGCGCCAGCCGCCGGGCCTGCTCGGCATTGTGCGTCACCATCAGCATGGCGCCGCCATGGTCCAGGAACTGTTGCAGCGCGGCTTCCACGGTGACGGTGGCGGCCTGGTCCAGCGCCGCCGTGGGTTCATCCAGCAGCAGCACGCGCGGCTGTAGGGCCAACGCGCGCACCAGCGCCAGGCGCTGCCTTTCGCCAGTGGAAAGCTCGTGGACCAGGGCGTCCAGCTTTTCGGGCGTCAGGCCCAGCGGCTGCATCAGGCGTTGCGCCTGCGCGCGGTCGGTGAAATGCGGCGCGACGTGATCGTCCCACCACCCCGCCTCGGCCTGGCAATAGACGACCTGACGCCGCCATTCATGGCCGCGCATTGCCGAACGCGGCCTGCCGAGCAGTTCGACCTCGCCATGGCCGGGGTCCAGGTCCGCGACCTGGCGCAGCAGCAGCGACTTGCCAGAACCCGATGGGCCCACAATGGCGCCGCACTCGCCGCCGGCAAGATCCAGGCTGACCGGGGCAAGGCGCTGGCTATACACGCCACGCAATCGCAGCATCGGCATGATGTCAGAGCGCATCCACCCCTCCGGTACCGGTGCGCGGCGCGATGCCCGCACCGGCGTTGCTTACAGCATGTGGGCCAGGAATTCCCGGCTGCGAGCGTGTTGCGGCGCACTGAAGAACGCGGCCGACGGCGCTTCTTCGACGATGCGCCCTTCGTCCATGAAGATGACGCGATGCGCCACTTCGCGCGCAAAGCCCATTTCGTGCGTGACGACCAGCATGGTCATGCGTTCGTCGGCCAGCTGCTTCATGGTGCGCAGCACTTCGCCCGTCAGTTCCGGGTCCAGCGCCGAGGTGGGTTCGTCGAACAGCATGATGTCGGGCTCCATGGCCAGCGCGCGGGCAATCGCAACACGCTGCTTCTGGCCGCCCGACAGGCGCGTGGGATAGTTGTCGCGCTTGTTCAGCAGGCCGACTTTGCGCAGCAGTTCTTCCGCCTTGGGGATGATCTGCGCCTTGCTCATGCCCTTGACGGTGATCGGCGCTTCGATGATGTTTTGCAGCACCGTCATGTGCGGGAACAGGTTGAACGACTGGAACACCATGCCCATCTTGCGGCAGATGCGCCGCACCTCGGCGTCGCTGGCGTAGTGGCTGCGGCCGCCGTCGACGGCGCGCGCCATCACTTCGCCTTCGACCTCGATACTGCCTTCGTCGATGGTCTCAAGGTGGTTCAGGCACCGCAGAAAGGTGCTTTTGCCGGAGCCGGACGGGCCGATCACCGCCACCACCTCGCCCTGACCCAGCGTCAGCGAAACCTTGTCCAGCACGCGGTTGGCGCCAAAGGACTTGGTGATGTGGGTGGCCTGGATCATGACCGGGCGGGCGCCGGGGGTGCCGGCGGTGCCCGCGGCAAGCGGCGGATTACTGGTCATATTTGGCATAGCGCTTTTCCATGTGCTGGAAGAACCACGTCAGGACAAGCGTCATGAGCAGATAAAAGGCGGCGGCCACCAGGAACGGCGTGGTGGTGAAATCGCGCTGCACGATGCCGCGCGCGGTGCGCAGGATATCGTTCAACGCCAGCACGTAGATCAACGACGTGTCCTTGACCAGCGTGATGGTTTCGTTGCTCATCGGGGGCAACACGCGCTGCACCATCTGCGGCAGCACGATGCGGCGCAGCGTTTGCAGATAGGTCATGCCCAGCACCTTGCTGCCTTCGTACTGGCCCCGGTCCACCGACTGGATGCCCGCGCGGAAGATCTCGGCAAAGTACGCGGCGTAGTTCAGCGCAAACGCCACCACGGCCGCCGGAAAGTCCGGCAGCCGCACGCCCACCACCGGCACGAAAGGCAGGGCGAAGTAGATGAACAGCATTTGCAGCATGAGCGGCGTGCCGCGCATGAGCCAGATGTAGCCGTTGACCAGGTTGCTAAGCAGCGGCCACTTCGAAATGCGCGCCAGGGCCAGCACCAACCCCAGCGGCACTGCCAGGGCCAAGGTGATGAAAAACAGCGTCAAGGTCACTTTCGCGCCTTCCGCCATCGGCCCCAACAGAGAGAGAACGTAGTCCATTTAAGAGAGGTCGCGCGCCGCTTACTTGATGATGTTGGCGCCGAACCACTGGGTGGCGATGCGGCCGGCGGTGCCGTCCTGCTTCATCGAATCCAGCGTCTTGTCCAGCTTGCCCAGCAGCTCGGTATCGTCCTTGCGCACGCCGACGCCGTAGTCTTCGGTGCCGAAGTTTTCTTCCAGCACGCGGTATTCGCCCGCGCGCTTGCTGATCAGGTAGCGGCCCACCACTTCGTCCACCACGATGGCGTCCAGGCGGCCGGCGGCCAGGTCCATCAGCGCGGTGACGTTGTCACCGAACTTCTTCACGTCCTTGATCTGCGCGGCAACCGGATCCTTGGCGATGGCGTCCGTGGCGCTGCTGCCGTCCTGCGCGCCGACCGTCTTGCCGGCCAGGTCGTTCTTGACCTTGATGGGCGATGCGGTGCCCACGATGATGATCTGGTGGTTGGCCATGTACGGCGCGGTGAAGCTGATGTTCTTCTTGCGCTCTTCGGTGATGGTCAGGCCGTTCCAGAGAACGTCGACGCGCTTGCCGTTCAGCTCGGCTTCCTTGGCGCTCCAGTCGATGGGCTTGAATTCGACTTCGATGCCCAGGCGCTTGCTGGCTTCCTTGGCCATGTCGATGTCAAAACCGACGATCTGGTTGCTGGCGTCGCGAAAGCCCATGGGCGGAAAGTTGTCATCCAGGCCCACCACGACCTTCTTGGCGACGGCCGGCGTTTGGGCGCCCGCGGTCGGCTTGGCGTCATCGCTGGGGCCGCAGGCGGTCAGCATCGTGGTTGCGGACACGAGGAAAACAGCAGTCAGTTTTTTCATGGGTTCAGGTGTGCGAAGCGTAAGAATAAGAATGCCGGAATAAGAATGCCGGAATGGCTGGCCGGTCAGCCGCGAGCCGCCATTTTAGCGTTACTGCAAGACCGTGCCGGAAAGCGCCCGGGGCGGCCAGGATAGACGTGGGAACGAGATGCCAAGGCGGCAGCGCGGGCCGGGAAGGAATGCAAGCCATGCTAGGCTTTGGCCGCTTGGAGCGGCTGGGCTGCGGGGGGGAACGCGGGGAACACTCGGAACACCCGGAACACCCGGAGCCCACGGTATACACACGGAGGACAGGCATGCAACTGAACATCAAGGACAACGGCGGTCGCCTCATCGGCGTGGCAGAGGTGAGCACGGGCACGGGCGCCGTGATGGAAGGCAGCTTCACGCCCATGCCCGACTTCGCGCCCTACGCGGCATTGTTCGCCGCCCGCGAAGAGGCGCAGAACGCGCCCGGGGCTGACGCGGCCGACCGGGCTGACGCGGCCGACCGGGCTGACGCGGCCAACCCGGCTGACACAGCGCCATCCTCCGGTATGAACGACGCAGCCGACCGCCTTCAGCGCGATATCGATGGCCACGGCTTCGTGGCGCAAGGCCCCATGCCGCTGCCCGGCACCACTGCCGTCCAGGCGCTACGCATCGCGGGCGACCGAATCCGCTTTACCTTGCAACATCCGCTGACCGCCAAGGCCGACGGATGAGCCCCGCCATCCGTATCGGCCCCCTGGTATTTCCCACCGAACTGGCGGTGTTGATCGTCGCCGGCCTTGTCGCGATAGTGGCGGCGCGTTTGATCAACCGCCGGCAAGACGAGGCCGCGCGCCTGTCCGCGGTCTTGTGGCGCGCGCTGATCATCGGGCTGTTGGTCGCCCGGCTGGCTTTCGTCTGGCGCTACCGAAACAGTTACCTGCCCGACCCCATCAACATCCTGGACATCCGCGACGGCGGCTGGAACGGCATGGCCGGGCTGGCGGCGGCCTGGGTCTATGCGCTGCCCGTGGTGCTGCGCCGGCACGCGCCGCGCGCGGCGTTGCTGGGCGCGTTGGCCCTGGCCAGCGCAACCTGGCTCGGCGGCAGCCGCTGGCTGGCGCCCACGCCGCAGGCGCATCCGGAGATGACCGATATATTCGTCCATAACATGAACGGCGCGATGGCCGACTTGTCCGACTTTCGCGGCAAGCCTACCGTGATCAACCTGTGGGCCAGCTGGTGTCCGCCCTGCCGTCGCGAGATGCCCGCCTTTGCCGCCGCGCAGGCCGCCAATCCGGACGTCAACTTCGTCTTTCTGAACCAGGCCGAGGCCAAGCCCGAGGTGACGCGGTTCTTGAAGGACCATGCGCCGACGTTGCGTAACGTGCTGATCGACCCGGGCGCCGAAGCGTCGCGCGAATTCAGCAACCGCGGGCTGCCCGCCACGCTGTTCCTGGACGCTCAAGGGCGGGTGATCGATGTGCGCGTGGGCGAGCTGTCGGCCGCATCACTGGCGCAGCGGGTAGAGGCGACGCGGGCAGCAAGCGCGCGCGCCGCCGATGTGGCTAGCGCGGGTGACTGAACGATTACAGCGCCCCCCAAGGCAGCGCGCGTCCGGCTACCGTGCGCTCGAACAGTCGCAGGCGCTGGCCGATATGCGTCGGGCTGTCTTGCAGCCTCAGCACCAACACCGGCCCGTCGGGCAGTGCACGCGCCGTCCCGATAATGGCGACGGCGGTGTCCGCGCCCTCCTCGGCACCGGGTTGCGTCGTCCAGGCCAGCACCTCGCCCTCACTCACCGCCACCGCCTGGGCGGCGTCGTGGCCGCACGCCGGGCACCACAGGCGGGCGGGATAGACGCGATGGCCGCAAGCGCGGCATTCGTGCACATGCAGGCTCATGATTCCTCCCGGCTTAACACGGCGGCGTTGGCGCACATGCCGTAGCGCAGCTGCACCATGCCGTAGCCGGTGACGACGCCATGCCGTGCGCCCGGCAATTGGCGTGCACCCGCCTGGCTCAACAGTTGCCGCGCCACTTCGACCACGCCGTGCATGCCGCCCGCCGTCCCGGCCTGCCCGGCCGATAACTGCCCGCCCGCCGTGTTCACGGGCAACTGGCGCGTGGCGATACGGCGGGCGATGAACCCGGGCAAGTCGTTTGCGTCGGCATAGCCCAGGTCGCAAAGCTGCGCCACGGCCATCGCCGGATAGTCGTCGTACACGCTGACCACATCCATGTCTTCGGGACCCATTCCTGCCTCTTGCCACAGCCCGTCGGCCAGCTCGGCCACGCCGGTTTGCAGGCCGTCGCCTTCCTGCTGGTCGTGGTTATAGCGCGCGCCACTGGACACCAGCCGCAGGTGCACACCCGTGGGCCGGGCCTGCAAGACCAGAGCGCTGGCCCCGCTGACAACCGGCACGCAATCCAGCCGGCCCAACGGCGGCGCCACCATCGGCGCGTCCAGGTACTGCGCCAGCGTCAAGGGCGTGCGATAGGCGGCGTTGGGGTTGTCGGCGGCCCAGGCGCGCTGCGCGACGCACAGCGCGCCGTAGTCTTCGCGGCGCAGGCCCGTTTGGGCCATCTGCCGCTGGGTCAGCATTGCGAACAAGGGATTGGGCCCCTGGCAACCCAGCGGACTGAGATAGTCCTGCGCGCTGCGGTTGTATCCGCGCACCAGCTGCGCGAAGTCCGCGCCGGTGAAATGGTCACCAGACACCAGCACAATGGTCCGCGCCTGCCCCGATTGCAGTGCCAGCCACGCCTGCCGCAGCAGGTTGATGGCGCTGGCGCCGCCCAGTTCGTCCTGCATGCACCAGTGAAGCCGCAGCCCCAGCTGCCAGGCCAGGTCGATGGCGGGATCCGGCCGCAACGTGAACGATGCCACGCCCAGCCCATCCACCTGGGCGGGCGACAGGCCCGCGTGGCGCAACGCCTGCCCCACCGCCTGTGCCATCAAGCCCGCCGTGGTGCACGCGGCGTCGGGATGGCGCAGCGCGGGGGTTTCGCCCACCGCGACGATGCCGGGCCTGTCTGTGCCGGCCGGGCTCATTCCGTATCCTGCCTGGGCGGGTTACGGGTCAGCAGCAAGGTCACCACCGTGATGGCCGCCATGCCCACCAGAAACCACGCGACGGGCGTGGCCGATTCATATTTGCGCAGCAGCGCCATGGCAATCAAGGGCGACAGGCCACCGGCAAACACCGACGCCAGTTCATGCCCCAACGCCAAGCCCGTGTAGCGCACTTCGGCCGGGAACAGCTCGGCAAAATACGCGGGCTGCGTGCCGATCATGGCGGCGTGGCACACGGTGTTGCCCAAAAAGAACGCCAGGAAAATCCACAGCGGCTCTTTGGTCTGCACCATCCAGAAGAAGGGAAACGCCACCAGCACCAGGCCGACGGACCCGATCAAATACACCGCGCGCCGCCCGATGCGGTCGGACAGATGGCCAAACCACACCAGCGTGCCCAGCTCGATGAACATGGACACCAGCACGCCGCCCAGCATCACATCATTCGAGATGCCCAGGAACTTGCCATAGGCCAGGGCAAAGGCCAGGAAAATGTACGAGCCGCCGTTTTCCGCCACGCGCAGGCCCATCGCCGTCAGCACCTGACGCGGGTAGCGGCGAAACACCTCTACGGCCGGCATGCCGCGCTTGGCCGTTTTTTTGGCCTGCACGAATTCCTCGCTTTCCGGAATGTGCTTGCGGATGTACAGCCCTACGCCAAAGATCAGCACGCTAAGCAGGAACGGCAGGCGCCAGCCCCAGCTCATGAACATGTCCTTGGGCAATTGCTGCGCCAGCATGAAAATGCCGGACGACAGCACGAAGCCGCCCGCCACGCCCAATTGACTGAACGACGAAAAATAGCCGCGCCGCTTGCCGCCCACGGCTTCGCTGATCAGCAGCACGCCGCCGCCCCACTCACCGCCCGCCGCCGCGCCTTGCAACACGCGCAGCACCACCATCGCCACCGGCGCCCAGAAGCCGATCTGCTCGTACGTGGGCAACAGCCCGATCAGGAACGTGGCCGCGCCCATCAGGCCCAGCGTCCATTCCAACGCCAGCTTGCGGCCGTAGCGGTCGCCGATGTGGCCGAAGATCACGCCGCCCAGCGGGCGCGCCAGAAATCCCACGGCAAAGCCCGCGAACGCGCCCATGGTGCCCAGCAAGGGGTCGGTGCCCTTGGGGAAGAACAGGTCGCCGAACACCAGCGCGGCTGCCGTGCCGTAGATGAAAAAGTCGTACCACTCCATCGCGTTGCCCGCGACGGATGCCGCCACGACGCGCCGGGTTCGCTTGCGCTTTGCTTCGTCGTCGGCGGACAGCGCCGCCCCTTTGTATGCCATCGTCATTGCCGCCCCTTGGATTTTTGAATGGATGAATGGCGCGTCAGCGCGCCACGCGATAACCGGCCGCATCCCTGTCCCAGGTGTCGCCGGTAATACCTTCTTCCCGCAAACGGAACTTGCGGACCTTGCCGTTCTCGGTGCGCGGCAGATCGTCCAGCACGCGCACGTAGCGCGGCACGGCGAAATACGGCATGCGGGGCTGGCAAAAATCAAGCAGGCCTTCGGGCGTGGGCGCGTGACCGGTCTTGTAGACCAGCGCGGCCATCACTTCGTCTTCGGCCAATTCGGAACGCACGGCGTACACCGCCGCCGTGGCGACGGCGGGGTGCGACAGCAGCACCTGTTCCACTTCGTACGACGAAATGTTCTCGCCCCGGCGGCGGATGGCGTCTTTCATGCGGTCTAGAAAGCGGAAGTAGCCATCGGCATCGCGCACGACGCGGTCGCCCGTGTGAAACCACAGGTTGCGCCAGGCGTCGACGGTCTTGTCGGGCATGCCGAAATAGCCGGTGGCAATCGCAAACGGCGGACGCGCGCGCAGCAGCAGTTCGCCCGGTTCGCCATCCGGCACGGGCGCGTCATGGTCGTCGGCGACGATGGCGTCAAATTCCGGCGCCACCCGGCCCATCGTGCCCGCGCGCTGGTCGGCCAGCACGCCGCCCAATGCAAAGTTGGTTTCCGTGGACCCATAGCCTTCCAGCAACGCCATGCCGGTGCGCTCGGCGAACACGGCATGAAAGCGTTCGGGTACGCCGGGCGCCAAGGCAATGCGCGTGCGGTGTCCGCGTTCTGACGGGCGGGATTCTTGCGCCAGCAACATCGGCACCATGGCGCCCAACAGATACGTGACGGTGGCGCCCGTGGCTTGCAGGCGGTCGAAATAACGGCTGGCCGAAAACCGTTCGTCGCAGATGATGGACGCGCCCGTCACCAACGCCTGGAAGCAGGCGTTCAGGGCGTTGGTGTGAAACAGCGGCAGGCTGGTGTAGAGCACGTCGGCATCCGAGATTTCCAGATTGCGCGCGGCGATCTTGCCCCACCAATAAAACTGCGCGTGCGGACAGCACACGCCCTTGGACGGGCCAGACGTGCCCGACGTGTACAGAATGGCCAGCATGTCGCCCGGCTGGATCGTGGCGGCAGGCAATGGCGGCGTGTCGGCGTGCGGGGCCGGCGGCGGCGCGCTGGCGGGTACGGGCAATTGGCAATCGGGGTCGGCGGGATCCAGCAACCAGATCGCGCGCAGGGCCAACGGCGCATCGTGCGCGGGTTGCCGACCGGCAGGCGCGCGTTGCGCGGGCTGCGCGGGTTGCGCGTCGTGCACGGGTTGCACTGGTTGCGCCGGCTGCCCTGCTTGCGACAGCGTCGCCAACGCCGCCACGGACGGACAGGACGCCGCGTCCGCCACCAACAACACGCATCCGCTGTTGCCCAACATGTGCTGCAACTGCATGCCGCGCGACGCGGTGTTGATGGGCACCACCACCGCGCCCAGCCAGCCGCAACCCAACACTATCGACAGGAACTCATGACGGTTGCCGGCCATGAGGCCCACGCGATCGCCGCGCTTGACGCCCGCGGCAGCCAGCCGCGCGGCCCAGCTTGCCGCATGCGCCGGCGCATCGCCAAATCGCAACGCACCGCCCGGCGCCTGCACCCACAGGCGGTCTCCCAAGCGGGCCGCCTGTTCCACCAACAGCGACGGTAATGTCAACGCATGCATGACGACGGTTCCCCTGTTGCACTCTTGTGTCGTTGCGGTCGCATCAGCGTGCAGGCACGTCGCGGCCGGTGTGTAGCGTGAAATTAGTCTAGGAATCAACTATTTATGTGTCAAATTTATGGGTATTATTTATCTTATAAATCCGACTGATATCAGGGGCATGCGTGGACTTCGACTTGAATCTCATGCGGGTTTTCCTGACCGTGCTGCACGAGCGCAGCGTGACGCGCGCGGCGCAACGGCTGAACTTGACTCAGCCGGCCGTCAGTTACGCGCTGGCCCGTTTGCGCGAACAGTTCGACGACCCGCTTTTCGTGCGCACCGCCACCGGCATGCAGCCCACGCCGGTGGCGTTTGCGTTGGCCGACCCCATCGAACGCGGCATGAACAGCTTTGCCGAGGCGGTCAGCCTGCGCCAACAGTTCACCCCCGCGACCAGTACCCGACGGTTTCGGCTGTCGATGTCGGACATCGGTGAAATGGTGTTTTTGCCGCCGCTGATGGAACGCGTGCACGCCTTGGCGCCGCGCCTGCGGGTCGAGGTGCTTGAGGTTCCGCTGGAGCAACTGCCGCAGGCTTTGAAGGACGGCCAGGTGGACTTGGCCATTGGCAACCTGGCCGGGCTGGCGCGCCATACGTGCCACGCCGACCTGTTCAGTGAACGCTATGCCTGCATGGGGCGGCGCGGCCATCCCGTGCTGTCGGCGGGCTTGACGCGCGGGCAGTTCAAGCGGCTGGATCACATCCTGGTGGCCTCGCGCGCCAGTGCCCACCGGCTGCTGGACGATGTGCTGGGCGAAGCGGGCTTGCAACGCCAGCCGTACCTGACGCTGCCGCACTTCTCGGCCGCCGCCGAGATCGTGCGGCGCACCGATCTGACCGTGACGCTGCCGCATCGCGCAGCGCTTTGGTTCAATCGCGACAAGGCGTTTGAGATCCGGCCGCTGCCGATTGCGCTGCCGCCCTTGTCGGTCACCGTGCACTGGCATGCGCGCTTCGAGAGCGACCCGGGCACGATGTGGCTGCGGCGGCAGGTCCAGGCCACGCTGGCCGACGCCGCGCCGGACGCCGCCTTGGCGGACCGCGCTTGATCTGCTCGAAGCGCGCAACAGACTCTGGCAAAGACAGGGATAGATCGACGGGATTCACGCCACTAGACTGGCCGCTTCCCTGATCCCACCCTGCGAGCCGCAATGACCCTCTTCCCTTTCGCACGCCGCCTGCTACAGACCGCCGCGCTGGCGCTGTTGATCGCCCCCGTGCTGAACGCCCCCGCCCGCGCCGCCGGCACGGACCTGACGCTGACCCATTTCAACCCGGGCAACGACGCCATCTTTCCGGTGTCTTCCGTCCTGGTCGCCGGCAAGCGCGATGCCATTTTGATTGATGCGCAATTTGGCAAGTCGCAGGCGGAAAAGGTGGTGGCGATGGTGCGTGACAGCGGCAAGACGCTGACCACCATCTACATCAGCCACGGCGATCCTGACTTCTACTTCGGCCTGGACACCGTGTTGGCAGCCTTCCCGGGCGTGCGCGTTGTTGCTACTGAGCCGACCGTGCGGCACATCAAGGAAACCGTTGATGGCAAATTGGCGTTCTGGGGTCCCAAGCTGGGCGCGGATGCGCCGGCCAAGGCCGTGATCCCGCAGGTGCTGGCCGGCCACTCCCTCACGCTGGAAGGTCATCAGCTTGAAATCACCGGCCTGGACGGCGCGCAGCCTGACCGCAGCTATGTGTGGATTCCGTCGCTAAAGGCAGTGGTGGGCGGCGTTGTGGTGTTCGGCAATCTGCACGTGTGGATGGCGGACACGCAGACGCCGCAGTCGCATAAAGACTGGCTGGCCACGCTGCAACACATCGAAGCGCTCAAGCCGGTCACGGTCATTCCCGGCCACTACGCTCCCGGCGCGCCGCTGACGCTGGAATCGGTGCGCTACACGCAGGGCTATATCCGCGCCTTTGACGCGCAAACCGGCAAGGCCGCCGACAGCGCGGCGCTGGTCGCGGCCATGAAGGCGCAGTACCCGCAAGCGGGCGGCGCCGCGTCGCTGGAACTGAGCGCCAAGGTCGCCAAGGGCGAAATGAAGTGGTAGGCAGGCGCGGGGCAAGCACGCCGCACTGACGACGCGACAGAAGCGTCGCCACCGCAACATTGCCCCAGCCGCGTGGCCTTGGCGACGAAGCCCAGGCTACGCGGTCACTGAAAGTGGCTGCGCAACCCGTGCCCCCATCCCGCGCAGCGGGCCTCAGCGCATCGCCGCCAGCATCAAGTCCAGGTTCTGCACCGCCGCGCCGGACGCGCCCTTGCCCAGGTTGTCAAACACGGCGGTCAACAACACCTGTCCATGCTGCGCGTTGCCATAGACGGCCAGCCGCAGGTTGTTGGTGCCGTTCAGTGCTTGCGGATCCAGATTCGTATGGGTGGCGGCGTCTTGCGGCGCCACCACTTGCACGTGCGTTGTGTCCGCATAGTGCTGTTGCAGGGCGTCATGCAGCTGCGCGATGGTGACGCTGGCCGGCAGCAACCGTAGTTGCAGCGGAATCGTCAGCACAATGCCCTGGCGGAACGCGCCATAAGCGGGCACGAACACGGGCCGCTGCGTCAGCCCGGCATGCGCTTCGATTTCGGGCGTGTGCTTGTGCGCCAGGCCCAGGCCGTACAGCTGGAATGCGGGCTGGGACGCCGCATCGGCGCCTTCGTACGCGTCCACACTGGCGCGCCCGCCGCCCGAATAGCCCGACACGGCATGCACCACCGCCGGATAGTCGGCGGGCACCAGCCCCGCCTGGATCAAGGGCCGCAGCAAGGCGATGGCGCCGGTGGGATAGCAACCTGGGTTGCTGACCCGCTTGGCCCGCGCGATGGCGTCGGCCTGGCCCGCCGCCATTTCCGGAAACCCATAGACCCAACCCGGCGTCGTGCGATGCGCCGAACTGGCGTCGATCACGCGCACGGCGGGGTTGACGACGGATGCCGCCGCCTGGCGCGCCGGCTCGTCGGGCAGGCACAAGATAGCCACATCGCTGGCGTTGATGGCTTCGGCGCGGCGGGCGGCGTCTTTGCGCTCGGCGGCCGGCAAGGTCAGCAGGCGCAGGTCGGTGCGGCCATTCAAACGTTCATGGATTTGCAGGCCGGTCGTGCCTTGGTCGCCGTCGATAAAGACTAGGGGTTGGGTCATGGCTGCTCCGTCAGGAAAAGGAATGGGGGCTGGGTGCAAGCCGTATCATCGACCCGCGCCATGCATAAGAAAAGTCGAATATCATGACCGTCAAATTCATCTTTTCTGAACGACGGAAGATCACCCCATGCGTGAAATCAGCCTAGACCGCCTGCGCACCCTGGTTGCTATTGCCGACCTTGGTTCCTTCGCCGAGGCGGCGCGGGCCTTGCACCTGGCGCCGCCCACCGTCAGCCTGCACGTGGCCGACCTGGAAGCCCGCGTGGGCGCGCCGCTGCTGACGCGCAAGCGTGGCCAGGTGCGCGCCACCGCCATCGGCGACACGCTGCTGGAACGCGCGCGCCGCTTGCTGGCCGAAGCCGATCAGGCGCTGGATGATGTACAGCGCCAGGTGCAGGGCTTGTCCGGCCGCGTGCGGCTGGGCGCATCCACCGGCGCCATCGCGCATCTGCTGCCGCGTGCGCTGGAAACCCTGGGCAAGCATCACCCCGGCATTGACGTGCAGGTGGCGGTGCTGACGTCGCAGGAAACCTTGCAGCGCTTGAACGATGGCAGCCTGGACGTGGGCTTGGTGGCGTTGCCGCAACCGCCTATCGATGGCTTGGTGATCAAGCCATGGCGGCGTGATCCGGTCATGGCGTTTTTGCCGGCCGGCTGGAGCGCGCCGGCACGCGTCACGCCCGCGTGGCTGGCCACCCGCCCGCTGATCCTGAACGACGCCACCACGCGGCTGTCGCGCCAGACGGGTGAATGGTTTGCCGCCGCCGGGCTGAACCCGCGCGCGCGCATCCAGCTCAACTACAACGATGCCATCAAGAGCCTGGTGGCGGCGGGTTACGGCGCGACCCTGCTGCCGCACGAAGCGACCGCGCCACAGGCGGACGCGCGCATCATCATGCGCGCGCTGCGCCCGGCATTGTGGCGGCCGCTGGGCATTGCGCATCGGGCCGAAAAAGTGGAACGGTCAACCCAGCATGTGCTGGACGTACTGTGGCAACTGCGGGCGGCAAGCGGCACGTAGCGACGTAGCGCGTCTGAAAGCGGGACGCGCGCGGCGGTCCAAAAGCACAGCAACGGTCAGCAAGCGCGGCGGAAATACGCCGTGCGCCGCGTTTCTTCGCGCAGCCGTTGAGCCCGCGCGCGGAACAGGTCGCGCCGGCCCACCAGCCCCAGCAAGCGGTGATTGGCGCGGTCAACAATTGGCACTCGCCCCACGCCAGACAACGCCATGCGGTCGGCGATGCGGCTGGCCAGTTCGTCCGGATACCCCAGCACCGGCTCGCGCCCGGCCAGCGCATCGGCCAGGGTGCGCGTGTCCTCGGCTTCCTCCAACGCCCACGCCAGCCAATCCGCGCGAGTCGCGGTGCCCACGACCACGCCATCGTCGTCCACCACCGGGTAGCTGGTATGCACGTGGCCCAGCGTCGTGAAATGGGCAATGGCCTGCGCCACCGTCATGCTTGCCGCGAAGGTTTCAACGGGATGCGTCATCACCGCTTCGGCGCGCAGCAGTTCGAAGGGATCCACATGGTATTCACGGCTGACGTGATGCCCGCGCCGCGCGATTTTCTCGGTCAGGATGGACCGCTTCAACAGCAGCACCGTCATGCCGTAGGCGAACACGCAGGCCGCCAGCACGGGCAACAACGCGCTCAGGTTGCCGGTGAGTTCGACGGCGAACAGCGTTGCGGTCAGCGGCGCGCGCATGGTGCCGCCCATCATGGCTGCCATACCCACCAGGGCCCAGAAACCGGGATCGGCCTGCGGCAGCCACGGCGTGGCCAGCGCGCCCAGCGCCCCACCAAAAATCAGCAAGGGCGCCAGCACCCCGCCCGAGGTGCCCGAGCCCAGTGCGATGGACCAGATCGCCACCTTGACCACCAGCAAGACCAGCACGGCTTGCAACGCCAGGTCGCCCGCCAGCAGGTGGCGGATGTTGTCATAGCCCACGCCCAGTGCCGCCGGGTCGATCAGGCCGCCGATGCCGATGGCCAACCCGCCGAACGCGGGCCACCACATCCAATGCAAAGGCAATTTTTCGAACAGGTCCTCGGCTGCGTACACCAAGGACGTCAGCACGCCCGAGCCCAGGCCGGCCAGCACCCCCACCGCCGCGCACGCCAGCAGGTGGCCCGGCGTAAAGGACAAGGCCCCGGCATAGGCAAAGATAGGCCCGGCATCCAGCATGAAGGCGCGCGCGGCGGCGGCTACCAGGGCCGCCATGGCCACGGGCAGGAAGCTGCGCGGCTTCCACTCGAACAGCAGCAATTCCACCGCCAACAATATGGCGGCCAGCGGCGTGGCGAAGATGGCCGTCATGCCGGCGGCGGCGCCCGCCACCAGCAGGGTCTTGCGCTCGCCGTCGTCCAGGTGGATGGTTTGCGCCAACAGCGACCCGATGGCGCCGCCCGTCATGATGATGGGCCCTTCCGCGCCGAACGGCCCGCCGGTGCCGATCGACACGGCGGACGACACGGGTTTGAGCACCGCCACTTTGGGCTGGATCCGGCTCTTGCCGATCAATATGGCTTCCATCGCTTCCGGTATGCCGTGGCCGCGAATCTTCTCGGAGCCGTACCGCGCCATCAAGCCGATGATCAGGCAGCCCACGACCGGAATGGCCACGGACGCCCAGCCCAGCGCACCGGTCGTGATGGGTTGGTCGACAAAGGAAAACTGGCCGTGGTAGGCCAGGTTGGTGCACAGGGCGATCAACCGCAGCAAGGCCCACGCGGCCAGCACGCTGGCCAGGCCCACGGGCACGGCCAGCGCCATCAGCATCACCACGCGGCGGTCGGTGGTGAAGTCGCCCAGGCGGTGGGCGCGGGCGGATGCGCCGGGTTCGGGGCGGCCAGACGTTGGGGCCGATTGGGACGTTGGGGACGTTGGGGACGTTGGGGACGTTTGGGACGTTGGGGACGTTTGGGACGATTGGGACGGCGGGGCCAATGGAGACGTCGGGAAAGTCGTAGACGCCGCGGCCGTCGGCAAGGTGGCAGACGCGCGCGATGTTGCGGGCATTGAGGGGGTGGACGATGAAGGCATGGAAGTGCAAGAACGGGTTCGGTTTCACTTATTTATATCGTATCACGACATATATTAGAATTGCGCTTGTGAAAACGTCTCCGTCCCCCACTCCGCTGTCCCCCGCCGACTACGAACTGTTGGCCGACTTTCGCTACGCGCTGCGCACGTTCGCCGCGTTCAGCGAAGGCGCCGCCGCCGAATTGGCGTTGACGCCGCAGCAGCATCAAACCCTGCTGGCCATCAAGGGCACGCGCAAAAACGCGCCCGACCGGCGCGGCCTGTATGTCGGTGAAATTGCCGACCGACTGTTGATCCGGCCGCATACGGCGGCCGAGCTGGTCGGCCGTCTGTCGCGTCTGGACTTGGTCAGCCGCGAGGCGGATCCCGAAGATGGGCGCCGCGTAGAAGTCATTCTGACGCCCAAGGCCGAACGCCTGCTGGAAAGCCTGTCGGCCTCGCACCTGGAAGAACTGCGCGCCATGCGGCCCTTGCTAGGCCGCCTCCTGGCGCGCATCGGCGACGACACGGCTTAACGGGCGCCAGGGGCGAGCGCGCCTCCTGCGCCGCCCCTGGCGCCTGCCCCTGCCCATAAGTTCATAACCGGCCAACACGGCGCCGCGTGATAAATTGTCGTCCCGCGACATATTTCAAGCACGCGAGGAGATCGTTTTGGGTGTGGCATTAAAGCGCTGGCTGAGCGCATTCGCGCCAGCGCCGGTGCGCGTCAACGGGCGCGAAAAGCTGGTTGGCGTGCTGGGCGCGCTGGTCGGGCTGTTCTGCACGGAATGGGTGGGGCGACACGCGCTGGGCGCGGCCAGCCCCTGGTTCATCGCGCCCATGGGCGCATCGGCCGTGCTGCTGTTTGCCGCGCCGGCCAGCCCGCTGGCGCAGCCCTGGTCCATCATGGCGGGCAACCTGGTGTCGGCACTGATCGGCGTATTTTGCGCGCAGATGATTCCCGTGCCAGGCGTGGCGGCCGCCGTGGCGGTGGCCTTGTCCATCGGCGCCATGTTCAGCCTGCGCTGCCTGCATCCGCCCAGCGGCGCGGTGGCGTTGACGGCCGTGCTGGGCGGGCCGCCGGTGGCCGCCCTGGGCTATGGCTTCGCCCTGTGGCCCGTGGGCTTGAATTCATTGATCCTGCTGTGCATTGCCGTGGCGTTCAACGGCGCCTTCAAGCGCAACTACCCGCGCCGCCACGCCGACCCCGCGCAAAGCCACCACACACGCGATGCCGCGCCCAGCACCCGCCTGGGCTTTTCCCGCGCCGACCTGGACGAAGCCCTGGCGCAGCGCGGCGAACTGCTGGACATCAGCAAGGAAGACCTGGAAGACATCGTGCTGGCCGCCGAGCTGCGCGCCAGCGTGCGCCGCTTTGGCGACGTTTCGTGCGCGGACATCATGTCGCGCGATGTCGTCACCGTGCAGGAACACGCCCCGCTGGACCACGCCGTACGCCTGTTCGACAAGCATCGGCTACAAGCCTTGCCGGTGCTGGACGCAGCCGGTCGTTACGCGGGCATGGTCGCGCAGGCGGACGTGCTGGCGCGCAAGACGCGCCCGCTGGTCGCCATGCCGGACGGCACCCCTGCCCAAGAACTGCTGGTGGCCGATTGCATGCGCAGCGAAGTGCCCTTCGCCACGCCCGGCCTACCCGTGATCGAACTGGCCCGCCCCATGTCGGACAGCGTGCATTGCGTGCCGGTGCTGGACGCTTCGCGCACCTTGCAGGGGCTGGTGACGCAGTCGGACCTGGTGGCGGCGCTGTATCAAATGGCGGTCTCGGCCAGCTCGCAGGCCGAGACCGGCGACCATGCCCCCCAGCGCGCGGCCTGACGCCTGCGTAACCATCGCCTCCCTGACCATCGCCGCCGAAGCCGTCGCCCCCGAAGCCATTGCCCCCGAAGGCATTGCGTTCGTAACCCACGCCTCCGTAACCCTACGGATGTTGGGGCGCGCTTGCCGCAAGGCATAATTTCACGCGTGAATCCCTTATCGCGCTCCCGCGCCCTCCTCTGCTGGCTGGTTTTGTTCTTGCTGGGCGCCGCCTGGATCGCCCGCCAGGAATACCTGGACCAGCACGACCGCTTCTTTCAAAGCACCAGCATCGCCCAGCGCATGCTGAGCCAGAAGACCGTGCAACACGAGGCCGTGCTGGCCACGCTGACGGCCCTGTCGCATCCGCCCACCCCCGAACGTCTTTACCCCAGCCTGCACCCGGCCATGCCGCAGCTGCTGGGCTTGGGCTATCTGGCCGATGGCGCGTGGGCCGGCAGCCTGCCGCCACCACCGGATCTGTCCGCCGCCGTGACGCGCGCCACGCAGTTGGGCCGGCCGGTGACATTGCCGCTGGACGCCGCCCGCTACTGGCTGATCGCGCCGTCCAGCTGGAGCCTGTTGATCGATGCCCGCCAACTGGTGCCGCCCGCCGACTTCCCGCCCAACCTCAGCAACCTGAGCCTGCTGGTGGATCAGCGCCCGCTGGCGCTGCTGGACAAGCAGCCCGAGGACGCGCGCGGCTTGCCCATGACGCTGCAAAAGCCGCTGGGCGCGGCCAGCCAACCGTTTCAGATGCGCAGCAGCCGCACCCTGACGCCGTCTTATTGGCCCTGGACGGCATGGACCGCGTGGGCGCTTGCCAGCGCGCTGCTGGTGGCCGGCGCCGCCGCATGGCAGCGCTCCCGCGCCGAAGCCCGCCGCCAGCAGGAACAGGCGCGGCTGGCCGCGATGGCGCGCCTGGGCACGCTGGGCGAAATGGCCGCCGGCATCGCGCATGAATTGAACCAGCCCCTGACCGCCATCCTGGCGCAGACGCGCGCCGCCCAACGCATGCTGGACGACGAGGACGAGCGCCCCGCCGTGCGCCACGCACTCTTGGCCAGCGCCGAGCAGGCCAAGCGCGCGGCCGACATCATCAGCCGCATGCGCGCGCTGGTCCAACCCCGCCCGCCCGCGCGGCGCGAAGCGCTGGACCCCGACGCGCTGGTGGCCGCGCTACGCTTTCTGCGGGAAAGCGAACTCGCCCGGCAGGGCATTCGCCTTGTCTGGCACAACGCCAGCCCCGGCGCGCGGCCGCTGGGCGACCGCGTAGCACTGGAACAGATTCTGCACAATCTGGTGCAAAACGCCGCCGACGCGCTGGCCGGCACTGACGGCCCCCGAGTGATCCAGCTGGAAGGCCGGCTGGACAGCCGCGCCTCGGGCGACGTCTACCGGTTCAGCATCAGCGACAACGGCCCCGGCATTGCCGCCGACGCACTGCCGCGGCTGTTCACCCCGTTCTACACCACGCGCGCACAAGGCATGGGCCTGGGGCTGGCCTTGTGCGAAACGCTGGCCGGGTCGATGGACGGCAGCGTGGCCGCGCACAACCTCAAACCCTCGGGCGCGTGTTTCACCGTCAGCCTGCCTTGCAACAAGAGCCCCGCATGAACCCCGCACCCAACCCCGCGCCCAACCGCACGCCCGAACTGTCACCCCGGGTGTACCTGGTGGACGACGACGACGCCGTGCGCGACGCGCTGGCGCTGCTGCTGCGCAGCGTGGGCCTGGCCAGCAGCGGCTTTGCCGACCCGCAGGCCTTTTTGTCGGCGCTGCCCGCCAGCGCGATCGGCTGCGTCGTGCTGGACATCCGCATGCCCGGCATCAGCGGCCTGGACGTGCTGAGCCGCCTGGCCGACCAGTCCGACCTGCCCGTCGTCATGTTGACCGGCCACGCGAATGTGGACCTGTGCCGCCGCGCCTTCAAGGGCGGCGCCATGGAGTTCCTGCAAAAGCCGGTGGACGACGATGTCTTTTTGGACGCGGTGCAGGCCGCCGTGCGCACGCATGTGGCCAGCCGGGAAAGGCTGGCCGTGACGCAGGCCGCCGCCGACCGGCTGGCGCGCCTGTCCGGCCGCGAACACGAGGTGCTGGAACGCATCGTGCGCGGCATGAGCAATAAGGAAATCGCGCGGGAATTCGACTTGTCGCCGCGCACCGTCGAAACGTATCGCGCCAACGTCTTCGCCAAGCTGGAAGCCGACTCGCTGGCGCAACTGATCCGCCAATACGCCACCCTGCTCGACGAGCGCGCGCCAGGGCCTCCGTAAGCCTACGGAGGCGCGCGCGTAGTCGGGCGTATACCGCGCAACGCCGGATTTGGCCACACTGACTGCTCCTACCGAACGCTCTGAAATCAAAGGATGCAGACCATGAACCGTGTCACCCTAGCCACCCTGTTGTCCACCCTGGCCTTTGCCGGCGCCGCCCACGCCGCCGTACTGACGGAAAGCAACCTGTCGATGGCCGATGCGCAGAAGCTGGCCACCGCCACCGTCGCCGCCTGCCAGGCCAAGGGCTACAACGTCAGCGCTTCGGTTGTGGACCGCGCCGGGCTGCTCAAGGCCTTTGCCCGCGCCGACAACGCCGGCCCGCACACGATCGAGGCCAGCCGCGCCAAGGCCTTCACGGCGGTGTCGGCCAAGACGCCCACGCTGACGATGATGGAAAACGCGCAAAAGAACCCCGGCGCCGCCAACCTGACCGACATCCCGGGCTTTCTGCTGCTGGGCGGCGGCGTGCCGGTCAAGGCAGGCACCAACGTGATCGGCGCCATCGGCGTGGCCGGCGCGCCCGGCGGCAACCTGGATGCGCAATGCGCCGACACCGTGCTGGAAGAGAACGCCGCGCTGTTCAAGTGATCGACGGCGGGTGCGGTCAAGGCGATCCGCCCGCGTTTCGGGTTCTGGTTTCGGGTTTCGGTTCTCGGATCTCGGGTTTCGGATCTCGAATTTCGGATTTCGAGTTCGTGGCGTCGCGGGTTCGTGGGGCCGCGGGTTTCCGGGTGGCGATTGGCGCGCGCGGCGTCAACAGGCTAGGCTTACGGGCGCCCCATCAGAAAAACGCCCCGATCGCCCTAGCCTCCCATGCCCTTGCCGCCGCGCCCCGCCTTGCTGGACGAAACGCTACGCATCGTCGCCCGACGTTATCGGGTGCCGGCCACCCTGGCCGGCGACACGGACCCAACCGTGTCGTCCCAGCGCCATTGCGCGACCCGCCTGGCCGTGGCCATCGATCAGGCCCGCCAGGCCTTGGCCAGCGCCACCACCCCGCCGGCCTCGGTCAAGCAGTGCTTTATCGACGCGCTGGCCCAACTCATCCACGAAGCCATGCGCCCTGACCAGGGCGACCCTGCCATCCAGGCGATGGTGCTGCGCCACCAGGCGCCGCAGGTTCGCGAATACGCATCCCTGTCCGCTGGGGCCGAGGCCGACCGACGCGACGTAGTCGCCGCCGTCAACGCCATCGCCCACCCCGCCAAGCTGGAACGCATGCCCGCGGGCGCGCTGCGCACAGTGTTGGCCCGGCTTCAGGCGGCTGCCTCTGCCGCGTCCTGGCCCGCGCTGGCGGCTGCGGTGGCGCAACTGGAATCGCTGCGGGGCACAGCTAGCGACCCAGGCAAAGACCTTGCCGACGGCCCGGCCAATGCCCCTGACAACACCGCAGCTAACGACCCTGACAACGCCTCGGCCAACGCCCCTGACAACGCCTCGGCCAACGCCCCAGCCTCCGACCCAGCCACCGACCCCGCCACCGACCCCACCAACGACCTCGCCCTGGCGCGCAGCCTGTCCCGCTTGCGCGACGGCGCCGCATTGGAACGCTTGCAACGCCTGGACGAGCTGGCCCTGGATTCCTGGGTACGGCGCTACCAGGCGTTATGGAATCGCAACGGCCCCCGCTCGGGCAGCCCCGGGGCCGTGGCACAAGGCGTGGCCGCGCAGCAGCGCGGCGCGGCGGTCGAAGCGCGCGCCTCACAGGCGCTGCAAGCCCTGGCAGACCGACTCAACGCGGCGCCGCACGGCAACGCCGCCTACCGCGTCGTGACGTCAATGCGCGTGCCGCCCGCATTGCCCGGCGATGCCGACCGCGCCAAAAGCGAATGGGACGCCGCGCTGCTGCGCCGTGCGGATGCGCCAAACGTGCCGAACGCGCCAGCCGCCCCGCCCGCCGCCTGGGACGTCTGCCTGCTTGTCGAAGCCAAGGCTTCCGTGGATGCCGCCAGCACCGACTTCGCCCGGCTGTTGCGCGGCCTTGCGCGCCTGGCACAGGCCGAACCGGGCATGACGTATCCGTTTCACACCCACCAGGGCCCCGTGCCGATACGCGGCGCGTCCCTGGCCGCCTTACCCACCGGCAACACCGACCTGTCCGGCGCCGTGCTGTATTGCAGTGACGCGCCGGCCGACCCCGCGCCGCGCCTGCTTAACGCCGCCTGCCGCATGCAACTGCTATCCGCGCCCGCAAGCGTGGCCTACGCCAGCGAGCTTGCCCAAGGGCGGCCGGCCGACACACGCGGGCTGCAAGCCGTCTGGCAGTCGTTGTTGACATCGCCCCAGTGGGCGGGCGTGTTGAATCAGTACCCGCAGCTGTACCTCGTGCGCGAGCTGATGGTGCATGCCGATGACCTGTTGGCGGCCGCGCAACAGGCTGTGATGTAACCGTCGGCGCTGCTTTTTTTCCCCGTAAAATCCCGCAGTCGGCAACACGTGTCGGCACCACGCTGATACCCGCCGGGATGCACGTCGATCTCTACACCCTTTATTTCCTAGTCATCGGAACGCTGCTTGCCAGCGCCGGCATGACCTATTGGGAACACCGGACCAACGCCAAGCGCGGCAAGCAACTGCGGCGGCTGGCCACAGGCTTTGCCACCATCGCCGTCGGCTGTACCGGGGTGGTGCTGCGCGGGTATCTGCCCGCCTGGCTGGGCCCGGCCTTAAGCAACCTGGTCATCCTTGGCGGCTATCTGCTTGTGCTGCAAGGCGTGGCCGCCTTCAACGGCCGGCGCTATCGCGGCGGGTCGGTGGCATTGCTGGTCGTCATGGCGTTGATCTGGGCCATCGCCGGGACCCGTTGGCAAGGCCTCGTCTGGGCCTACGTCAGCGCGGCGCCCATCGCCATCGCGTCCGCGTTGACCGCCTGGGAAATGTGGCGCTGCACGCCCATGAAGGCGCTGACGCCGCGCCGCTTTGTCGTCGGCATCGCCGGCATCCATGCGTTGTTCTACGCCTTTCGGGCGCTGATCCTGCCCTGGCTCGTTGCCCGCCACGGGGCGTCCGTGCAGAGTGCGGCCAGCAGCATCACGATGTACGAAGGCGTGCTGTATTCCGTGTTGCTGCCCATGGCGTTGCTCAAGCTGGTGCGCGAAGAAGCGCATGGCCAACTGCTGCTCGAATCGCAGACCGACTACCTGACCCGCCTGGGCAACCGCCGCTGGTTCTTCGAGGAAGGCGCGCGGCTGCTGCGAACCAAGGGCGCACAGCACCCGGCCGCGGTGCTGGCCTTCGACCTGGACCACTTCAAGTCCATCAACGACCGCCACGGCCATCAGGCCGGCGATCAGGTGCTGAAGACGTTTGCCGATATCGCCCAGGGCGAGGCCGGAGCGGGCGTACTGCTGGCCCGCATCGGTGGCGAGGAATTCGCCGCCTTGCTGCTGGGAGACGACGCGCGCCGCGCACAAGCGCTGGGTGAGACGGTCGCGCGGCGCTTCGCCGAATCCACATCCGAACCCGGCGACCGCAGCGCAATCCGCGCCACGGTCAGCATCGGCCTGGCGTGTTACGAACGCGACGTGCCGCCGCTGGCCGACAGCCTGGCGGCGGCCGATCGCGCGCTGTACCGTGCCAAGGCAATGGGCGGCAACCGGCTGGAGCTGGCGTAGCGCCCGCGCGCCGGTAAAGATAGCGGGCGTCGCGCTACCTCGCTTGCCCCCCTCCTTATCGCGCAGCGGGAATCAAGCGGATGTGTTCGCTGCCGTCGCGCTCCAGCTGCGCCACCAGCCCCAGTTCCCAATCCAGGTACTCCCGAAATCCTTCGTCGCGCGCCGACAGGTCTTCAAAAAGATAGGGGCTGATGCTCTGATCGTCATCGCCGGTCAGCACACCCGCCGCGCCGGTGCCCAAGGCCAGACCCTGCGCCTTCCAGGCCCGGGTTCCGCCCAGCAGATACTGCACCGCGTGCTTGCCGCGCCACGCCAATTCGGCGGCCACCACGCTGGCCAACACGCCGTCGGACGACGTCAACACCACGGTGCGATGATCGTCGGGCGACAGGAACTGCGCCAATCTGTCCGGCGCCGCAAAGCGCGCGCCCGGCACATGGCCGCGCTCGTAGGCCACGCGCGATTCCACGTCAAACACAATCACTTCATCCGCATCCAGTGCCGCGCGCAGCGCCTGTGGCCGCACGCTGGCCGCCTCGGGCCGATGGCGTAACACACGGCGCGGCTCGGGACCGCTTTGCAGCGCGGCCCACGCCGGCGGCTGATACAGATAGACCTCCACCGCGCCCAGTTGCGCCAACCATGCGCCCGTCGTCAACGCCCGCACGCCATCCCAATCCGCCAGCACCACGCGCGCGCGGCGGGTCGCCAGATAGTCGTCGGTGGCCTGCACCAGTTGCCCGCCCGGCGCCCAGCGCCAGCCTTCCAGGTGCCCCGTTTCGTATTCCTCGCGCGTGCGCACATCAAACTTGTACAGCGTGCGCGTGTCCTGCTCGGCCTCAAAGGCGTGCAAGGTCGCCGCATCCACATAGCCGATGCCGGCGCGCTGCGCGACATCGCGCGCCTGCTGCCGCGCCGCATCCCGCGCGGCTTCGCCGGGCTCGGGCAAGGCCGCGTGGCGGCCATAGGCCAGCTCGCGGCCGGACAGCAGCCACTGCATCGTGCCATTGCGCAACGAGGCCACCCGGTTCGGAATGCCCGCGTCGATCAGCGTCTGCGCGCCCACGATACTGCGCGTGCGTCCCGCGCAATTGACGACCACGAACGTGTTCGGGTCCGGCGCCAGCTCGCGGATGCGATAGACCAGTTCAGCGCCCGGCAGGCTGTGCGAGAACGGCAGCGTGAAGTGATGGAATTCCTCGGGCGTGCGGCTATCGACCACGACGATATCGTCACCGCGCGAGATGCGTTCGTGCAGCTCGTCCACATCGATCCAGGGCGTTTGCTTTTCATGTTCGATGACTTCGCCGAACGCCTTGCTGGGCACGTTGGTCCCGGTAAACACCTCCAGCCCGGCACGCGCCCAGCCATCCGTGCCGCCGGCCAGCACGGACACGTCCGACCAACCCAAACGCGTCAGCTTGGCGGCGGCCAGGTGGGCCTGCGATTCGTCGTCGTCCACCAGCACGATGCGGGTGTCGCGCCGGGGCACCAGCCGGTCGGCCAACACTTCAAGCCGCCATAGCGGCGCGGGCACGGCGTACAGCAGATGGCGACGGGCATAGCGGCCCGCCTCGCGCACATCCAGCACGGCGATCTCGGCGTCGCCGCGCAGCGCCTCTTGCAAGGCGTCGGGCGACACGCGCGCGTGGTAGATGGCGGCCGGCGGCGAGAACGTCCGGTACGTGCCGCCGGCCGTGCTTTCAAACACCACCCGACCGTGCAGCCGATCCAGCGCCAGCCCGTAGAAATGCAGGTGCGCGCCGGCCTCGTCGCCGATCAGTTCAATGGTGTGCACATCGTTCGGCCCCAGCACGATGGAACTGCCCGGCCCCACGTCCACGCGGCGCACATGGGTCAGCGCGTCACGCAAGGGGTCGGCCGTGGGCGCGCGGCGATAGACCTCGTTGCGCTCGTTGCCGTGCACGCCGGCAATGATGGCCCAGGTGGTGTGGTCGTGCGGCGGCTGGGCCTTGCCGGCCTCGCCCAGCGACAGGTAGAGCGCATAGCCGCCGTCCACGTCTTCCGCCAGGCGGTACAGCGTACCGGGACGGTCCGGTACCAGCGGAAATTCCTCTGCCGGAAACAAGTCGCGTCGGCTGCCCAATGCCTGCAACAAGGCGGCGGCCTCGGCCAGCTGCTGGGGCGAGGCGCGTGCCGCGTCGGGCACGCGCTTGCGCACGTCGGCGATGAATTCGCGCACGGCCTGCGCGCGCTCGGTGTGCTTGCCGGTGGCCGGGCTGGCCGCTTGGCTGGCCGCTTGGCTGGCCGTTTGGTAAGAGGTGCTCATGAGGTGACCCGCGGTGTCGGATAAGGGAATAGCTGAGGCTACGTGGCCCGTGCGCCGCCGACAACGTAGAAATGCGTCTATGGATATGCGAACCGTTGTCGCACGGATCCCGGCGCGCCCTATCTGGAATCGCCCGGCCCGAAATATCAGAGAAGTTCTATAGACGGCCGGGTAGCGGCCTGCGCAAGATGATCAGTCAACCTGACTCGTCCGGAGGCGCCTGTGTCATCGCACGCGAACGATTTTCGTTTTAGTTTTACGCCCGCCAGTGGCGCGGCATTCGACGTCATTGAATTCACACTGGACGAGGCGCTGTCCGAGACGTATCGGCTATGCGTGGAGTTGTCCAGCTTTGATCCCGCGGTGGATTTCGGCGCGCTGCTGGATCAGCCGGCGCTGTTCACGATATGGCGCGGCGCGGTGGCTGTGCGGCACGTGCACGGCGTCGTCACTGAATTCGTTCAAGGCGACACGGGCTTTCGGCGCACGCGGTATCGGCTGGTGCTGGAGCCGTCTTTGGCGCGCGCCGCGCTGTGTTCCGACTGGCGCATCTACCAGCATCTGTCCGCGCCCGAGATCCTGGCTGACGTCATCAAACGGCAGGGGATTACCGACTACGAACAGGTGACGACGCAGGAACACCTGCCGCGCGAATACTGCGTGCAGGCCGGCGACACCGACTTGACGTTTATCGACAGGCTGGCGGCCGAGGAAGGCTATTTCTATCGCTATGCGCATTCGGAGCATGGGCACCGTTTGATTCATGGCGACCGGATTTATATCCACGGCGAGATCGCGGGCGGGCCGGTGGTTTACAACCCGATGCCGGGAGGCGATCAGGCAGAACCCGCGTTGCATCGGTTTTCTTATGCCGAGCGCGTGCGCACCGCCGTGCAGACGCAGCGCGACTACACCTACACGCATCCGCGCTACAGCCAGGAACATTCGCCGGTTGCATCGGATCTTTCTCATCAGGATGCCCGCTACGAACGTTACGACTACCCCGGCCGCTACAAACGCGACGAGGCGGGTCAGCCGTTTACCCAGACGCGCTTGCTGGGCCGCCGCCGCGATGCGCGCGTGGCACTGGTCGAAGGGGATGACGCGCGCTTGATTCCTGGCGTGGCGTTCGATCTCGCGGGCCATCCTCGTGAAGACTGGAACCATGGTTGGCGACCCGTGCGGATGCAACATCGGGGCGTGCAGCCGTCGAGCCAGGAAGAAGAAGGATCGGGAGCGCAGGGGGGGACGCAGTATCGCTACACCGCGGAACTGGTGCCCGACAAGGTCGATTGGAAACCCGATCCCTTACCCAAGCCGCGTGTCGACGGCCACCAGATGGCGACGGTGGTCGGCCCGCCCAATGAAGAAATCTATTGCGACGAC